>DATLGR010000397.1:0-9530 GCA_035540415.1 Burkholderiales bacterium
ATCGTGGTCGGCGACGACCAGACCACCCCGCACGTGGGCGTCGCGACGGCGAAGAAGCTGATCGAAGTGGACCGGGTGAGCGGCATCATCGGCTCGCTGTCGAGCGGCGTCACCATTCCCATCGCGCAGAGCGTCACCAGCGTGGCGGGGGTGCCGCAGATCTCCACCGCGTCCACCTCGCCGGTGATCACCACGCTCAAGGATGACGACTTCCTGTTCCGTACGGTGCCGACCGACGCCGTGCAGGGCGTGGCGCTCGCGCAGCTCGTGCGCGAGAAGAAGATCAAGGACGTGGCGATCGTGTTCGTCAACAACGACTACGGCAAGGGCCTCGCGCAATCCTTCAGCGAGGCTTTCCAGAAGATCGGCGGCAAGGTCACCGCGTCGGTCGCCTACGAGGAGAAGCAGGCGTCCTACCGCGGCGAGCTGCAGCGCGCGGCCAAGGGCAAGTCGGGCCATCTGCTGCTCATCGCCTATCCGCAGGACGGCATTCCCATCCTGCGCCAGTCGCTGGAAGGCGGTCTCTTCAAGCAGTTCATCTTCACCGACGGCATGAAGTCGACCGACATGCTGGGCGCGATCGGCGCGAAGTTCCTGGAGGGCGCGTTCGGCACCGCGCCCGAGGCCGCCGGCGAAGGGCAGGAGCGCTTTCGCAAGGCCTACGAGAAGCGCTTCGGCGCGCTGCCGCCGCGGCCGTTCATCGACTCGGCCTATGACGCGACGATGATCTTCGCGCTCGCCGCGACCCGGGCAAAGAGCAGCAACCCGCGCGAGATCCGCGACGCCATCCGGCAGGTGGCCAACGCCCCCGGCGAGCGCATCATGCCCGGCGAGTTCGCCAAGGCGAAGAAGCTCCTCGAGGCCGGCAAGGACGTGCACTACATCGGCGCCGCCGGGCCGCAGGACTTCGACAAGCACGGCGACGTCGCGGGGACGTACGCGCACTGGGAAATCGAGAAGGGCAAGATCGTCACCCGGCGGGTGTTCGTTCCGAAGTAGCGGCCCGGGCCTGCCGGCGGCGCGCCAGCGCCTCCGGCAGGAGCCCCTGCGGGCGGAAGATCAGGATCACCTGGATCAGCACGCCGATCAGGATCACGCGCAGCGCGCTCGCCTGCGCGACGTAGGCGGCCGGAAGCTGCGCGGTGAAGAACTCGGTGGCCATCCACACCAGCCAGATGACGAAGGCGCCCAGGATCGCGCCGCGGTTGTTGCCGCTGCCGCCGGCAATCAGCATCACCCACACGAGGAAGGTGGCGAACTCCGGCGTGAACGCCTCGGGGCTGATGAAGCCCACGAAGTGCGCGAAGAGGCCGCCGGCAAGGCCCATCAGCGCCGAGCCCAGGATGAACGCCTGCAGGCGGAAGCGGTCGACGTGCTTGCCCGCCGCCTGCGCGGCGGTCTCGTTCTCGCGGATCGCACGCAGCACGCGCCCCCAGGGCGAGCGGCGCGCGCGCTCCAGGGCAAGGTACGCCGCCAGGACGCAGGCCCCGACGAGCGCGAGGAAGGCGAGCTGCGCGAGGCCGGCGGCGCCCGCCGTGGGCAGCGGGATCGCCGGCACGCCGCGCACGCCGTTGGTGAGCCACTCCTCGTTCTTCAGCACGAGGCGCACGATCTCGGCGATGCCGATGGTCGCGATGGCGAGGTAGTCCGAGCGCAGCCGGATGGTGATCCATCCGACCAGCAGCGCGAGCAGCCCGGCAAGGGCCATGGCGGCCAGCAGCCCGGTCACGAACGGCATTTCGAAGCCGCCCAGGTGCATGGGGGTCGGCGCGGTCGTGAGCAGGGCGGAGGCGTACGCGCCCACCGCGAAGAACCCGGCGATGCCGATGTTGAGCTGCCCGGTGAGGCCCCACTGCACGTTGAGCCCCAGGGCGAGGATGGCGTAGATCCCCACGTAGGTGAGGAAGAAGATGCCGTAGGCGACGAGGCCGTGCAGCTCCATCAGCGTCCCGCGAAGATGCCCGAGGGCCGGGCGATCAGCACCAGCACCATGATGGCGAAGGCCACCGCCGGCTTGTACACCGGCTCGATGACGAGCGTGGAGAGCTCGCTCGCGATGCCGATCACGAAGCCGCCGGCGATCGCGCCGTAGGGCCGGCCGATGCCCCCGAGAATGGTGGCGGCGAAGATCGGCAGGATCTGGTTCGCCCCGAGCAGGGGAAAGAGGCGGGTATCGAGCGCGAGCAGCACCCCGGCGGCGCCGGCGAGCCCGCCGCCGAGGATCCAGGTCCACAGGATGACGCGCTCGGCGTCGATGCCGCTCACGCGCGCGAGGTCGACGTTGTCGGCCATGGCGCGCATCGCCTTGCCGGTGCGCGTCTTCTGCAGGAACAGCCACATGAGCGTGACGAGCACGAGCGCCGCGCCGGCGATCGTGAGGTGATCGGGCCGGATGCGCACGTCGCCGACCACGATCGGCAGCTGGATGCCGGGATCGTAGACCTTGGTATCGACCCCCCACACGAGCTGGATCACGTTGCGCAGCACGAGTGCCATGCCGAACGAGGAGATGAGCAGCACCAGCGGGCCGCGCCCGCGCAGCCGGCGAAACACCGTCTGGTCGACCGCCACGGCGGCGAGCGCCGCGCCGGCGATCGCGAAGGGCAGCGCAACCAGCAGCGGAAAGCCCAGGCCCGCCACCAGGACGAATGCCACGTAGGCGCCCACCGTCATGAGGTCGCCATGGCCGAAGTTGGCGAAGCGCAGGATGGCGAAGACGAGCGACACGCCGATGGCGCCCAGCGCGAGCACGCTGCCCACCACCACGCCGAACACGAGCAGCTGCAGGATCTCGGCCGCCATCTCAGGCGCCCAGGAACATCTCGGCCACCTCGCGGCTGTGCAGCAGCTCGCGGCCGGGCGCCTCGTAGCGCTTGACGCCCATCACCAGCACCACGCCGCGCTGCGCGACCGCGAGCGCCTGCTTGGCGTTCTGCTCGACCATCAGCACCCCGATCCCCAGCCGGTTGATGTCGAGGATGCGCGCGAAGGTGTAGTCGACTACGTTGGGCGCGAGCCCGGCGGTGGGCTCGTCCAGCATCAGCAGCCGCGGCTCGAGCATCAGGGCGCGCCCCATGGCGAGCATCTGGCGCTCGCCGCCCGAGAGCGTGCCCGCGGCCTGGCGGCGGCGCTCGCCCAGGCGCGGAAACAGCGAATAGACGCGATCGATCTGCGCCGAGAAGTCGTCGCGCCGGATGAAGGCGCCCATCTCGAGGTTCTCCTGCACGCTCAGCGAGGCGAACACGTTGCGCTCCTGGGGCACGTAGGCGAGCCCGCGGCGCACGATGCGGTCGGGCCGCTCGCCGGTGATGTCCTCGCCCTGGAAGCGCACGGTGCCCGCGCGCAGCGCCACCAGGCCGAAGATGGCCTTCATGAGCGTGGACTTGCCCGCGCCGTTGGGGCCGATGACGGCGACGAGATCGCCTTCGCCGAGGTCCAGATCGATGCCGTTCAGAATGTCCACCGCGCCGTAGCCGCCGCGCAGCGCGCGCACCTCCAGCAGGCTCACGCCGCCTCCAGCGTGCCGCCGAGGTACGCCTCGCGCACCGCCGCGTTGCGCCGGATCTCGTCCATCGAGCCGCGCGCGAGCACCCGGCCCTGCGCCATCACGATGATCGGGTCGCACAGGCGCGCGACGAGATCCATGTCGTGCTCGATGATGCAGAAGGTGTAGCCGCGCTCCACGTTGAGCCGCCGGATCGCTTCGATCAGCTTGCGCAGCAGCGTTGGATTGACCCCGGCGCCGGGCTCGTCGAGCAGCGCCACCTTCGGCTCGGCCATCATGACGCGCCCGAGCTCGAGCAGCTTTTTCTGGCCGCCGGAGAGGTTGCCGGCCGGCTCGTCGGCGAGCGGCGCGATCTGGAGAAACTCGAGCACCTCGTCCGCTTTGGCGGCGAGCGCGCGCTCTTCGCGCGCCACCGAGCGGGGGGCAAGCCACGCCGCGAGCAGACGCTCGCCCGACTGTCCCGCGGGCACCACCATCAGGTTTTCGCGCACCGTCATGCGGGCGAACTCGTGCGGCAGCTGAAAGGTGCGCGCGAGCCCCCGCCCGAAGCGGCGGTGCGGCGCGAGCCCCGTCACGTCTTCGCCCTCGAGGCGCACCTGCCCGGCATCGGGCGTCAGAGCCCCGGCGATGATGTTGAAGAGGGTGCTCTTTCCGGCCCCGTTGGGCCCGATCAGGCCGGTGATGCGCCGCGACGGAATCTCGAGCGAGCAGTCATCGACGGCGCGAATGCCGCCGAAAGCCTTCGAGATGCGGTGGACTTCGATCATGCCCCGGCACGCGCTTTGCAGGTGCAGGATGGAGTGGAAAACGGCGCGAAGGTTCCCCCGCGCGGCGCTCCCACCCCCGCCGCGGCGCTCGGCTCAGCACCGCATCGCGAGCCCGGCGGCTAGCGGCGCAGCGCCGGCGCGAGCTCGCCCGCGCGCAGCTGCTCGGCGGCGCGCCTGGCGCCTTCGACGAGGTGCCGGCCGGAGGTCTTCGTTGCGTGGGCGAGGGTGCCGGGCAGGATCTCGGGCGCCTCGGCCTCCTTCAAGCCGGCCGCCGCGCGCACGCCCACGCCATGGTCATACACCATCTTGCCTCCGAGGTACGCCGTGTACTGCATGGCGCCGACCGCGCCCAGGCCCGCGGCGAGGTAGGTCCAGCCCGGCTCGCGCGAGCCCGCGCGCACCGCGCTCATCAGCATGGCGAGCGCGACCAGGCCGAGATTCATGTTCCGGTGCGTGATGAGGAGGTCGCGGCCGCGGCCCTGCGCCTGCACCGACTCCTGGGCAATCAGGCCGGCGGCTGCGGTGACCACGGCGCTGCCCGCGGCTACTGGCATCAGGGCCTTGCCCGCACGCATGAGCGTGCGGCTGCCCAGTACCTTGCCGAGGAGGTCGAACCCGACCGCAAGCGGCACCAGCGCGATCGGAAAATGCACCAGCGAGGGATGAAGCTCCTGCAGACGTAAGGCCATGGCGGCTCCCGGCGTGAAGGTTCAGGCCGCCGCTCGTGCAAGGACCGTTCCCTAGTCTTCGAGCGTGAACCCCACCTTGATCGTGACCTGCCAGTGATCGACGGCGTCGTCGACGATGTGCCCGCGGCACTCGAGCACCTGGAACCAGCGCATGCCGCGCATGGTCTTGCCGGCGCGCTTGAGCGCGTTCCGCACCGCCTCATCGCTGGAGCTGCTGGAGGAGCCGGTCAGCTCGATCGTCTTGTAGACATGGTCGCTCATGAAGGTCCTTTCGGGGGTGAGATGCGAGGTAGTTCAAAGGACTACAAAGGCGCGCCGGCGGCGCGAATCCCTTATATTCCTCCCTTTCACGGCGGCCCGGAATGCGCCGCAGGGCCCGCCACGGACCCGTGCCCAGATGGCCGACAAAGAAGCGCGCGACACCCCGCTCCGCTCGCAGGACCCCTTCGCCGAGCTCGTGCACGGCGTGCTCGACAGCGCGCTCTTCCTGCTCGACCCGGCCGGCCACGTGGTGAGCTGGAACCGCGGCGCCGAGCGCCTTGCCGGCTACCGCGCCGAGGAGATCGCGGGCAAGCACTTTTCGGTGCTCTACCCGCCCGACGCGGTCACCCGGCGCTGGCCCGAGCAGGAGCTCAGGCAGGCGCAGGAGCGCGGGCGATTCGAAGACGAGGGCTGGCGCGTGCGCAAGGACGGCGCGCCTTTCTGGGCGGCCGCGGCGATCTGGGCGATGCGCGACGGGCAGGGCCGGCTGCAGGGATTCTGCGGGTCGCTGCGCGAGCTGAGCGAGCGGCGCCGGCAGGAGGAAGCCCTGCGCCGCAGCGAGGAGCGCTTCGCGCTGCTCGCGAACGCGGTGAAGGAGTATGCGCTGGTCATGCTCGATCGCGACGGGCGGGTCGCGAGCTGGAACGGGGGCGCCGAGCGGGTCACCGGCTACAAGGCCGACGAGGCGCTCGGGCGCCACTTCTCGATGTTCTCGCCGCACGAGGCGGTCGCCAAGAAGTGGCCCGAGCAGGAGCTCGCCATGGCGCGCGAGCAGGGTCGCTACGAGGATGAAGGGCTGCGCGTGCGCAAGGACGGCGCCGCGTTCTGGGCGCACGTGCAGGTCACCCCGCTCTACGATCCCCAGGGCGTGCTCCTCGGCTACGCGCTGGTGACGCGCGACCTCACCGACCGGCGGCGCGTGGACGATCTGGAGAAGGCCGAGCGGCAGACCAACGAATTCCTCGCCATGCTCGCGCACGAGCTGCGCAATCCCCTGGCGCCGATCAGCAACGCCCTGCAGCTGCTCGCCCGCGGCCCCGCCGCGGGGACGGGGCAATGGGCGCTGGAGGTGCTGCAGCGCCAGACCGCGCAGCTGCAGCGCCTGGTCGATGATCTGCTCGATGTGAGCCGCATCACGCGCGAGAAGATCACGCTGGAGCGCAAGCGCATCGACCTGCGCGTGCCGGTGCGCGCGGCGCTGCAGGCGGCCCGGCAATGGATCGAGCCGCGCGAGCAGGTGCTCTCCGTGGAGCTGCCGGAGGAGCCGGTGCCGGTGCTCGGCGACCAGGCGCGCCTCGCGCAGGTCGTTCAGAACCTGCTGCACAACGCCGCCAAGTACACGCCCGAGCGCGGCCGCATCGCGCTCAGCCTGCGCCGCGAGGGCGCCGAGCTGCGGCTCGCGGTGCGGGACAGCGGCATCGGCATGGACCCGGCGACGCTCAGCACCGCCTTCGAGCTGTTCCGCCAGGGTCCGCAGGGGCTGCAGCGCGCGCAGGGCGGTCTCGGCGTGGGCCTTACGCTGGTGCAGCGCCTGGTCCACCTGCACGGCGGCAGCGTGCAGGGGCACAGTGCCGGGGCCGACCAGGGCTCCGAGTTCGTCATCCGCCTTCCGGCGGCCGATGCTCCCGCGCGCGCGGCGCCCGAGCCGGCGCCGCTGCCCGAACGCACACCGGCGCGGCGCGTGCTCATCGTGGACGACAATCAGGATGCCGCCAATGCGCTCATGCTCCTGCTGCAGAACGAAGGCCACGAGGTGAAAGTGGCGAACGACGGCGTGTCCGGGCTCGCGCTCGCGCGGGAGTACAAGCCCGATTACCTGCTGCTCGACATCGGCCTGCCGCGCCTGAGCGGCTACGACATCGCCTCGACGCTGCGCGCCGACCCGGCGCTGCGCGGCACCATCATCGTAGCGGTGACCGGATACGGCCAGGTGCACGACCGCGCGCGCACCGCCGCCATGGGCTTCGACCACCATCTCACCAAGCCCGTGGAGTTCAGCGCGCTGCAGGATCTCTTCCGCGGCAAGCCCTTATAATCCCGGACCTTAGCTGGCCGGCCCGGATCGTTCGCACCCGCCTCGATGTCTTCGCTCATCGCCCTCGGCATGAACCACCATACCGCGCCGCTCGCGGTGCGCGAGCGCGTGGTGTTCCAGGTCGAGCGGCTGCGCGAGGCGCTGGGCGAGATCAAGCTGCGCCTGGCCGCCGAAGCGGCGATCCTGTCGACCTGCAACCGCACCGAGCTCTACGTCGCCGCCGATCAGGCGCCATCAGAGCTCGCCGACTGGTTCGCCCGCTATCACCGCATGGAGCGCGCCGAGCTCGAGCGCTACCTCTACACGCTGCCGCAGGAGCAGGCGGTGCGCCACGCCTTTCGGGTGGCCTCCGGGCTGGATTCCATGGTGCTCGGCGAGCCGCAGATCCTCGGCCAGATGAAGCAGGCGGCGCAGACGGCGCAGTCGGCCGGCACGCTGGGGACGGTGCTGCACCGGCTGTTCCAGCGTACCTTCGCCGTGGCGAAAGTGGTGCGCACCAGCACCCGCGTGGGCGTGGCGAGCGTCTCGATGGCCGCCGCAGCGGTGAAGCTCGCCGCGCGCATCTATCCGAGCCTGAAGGACCAGGGCGTGCTCTTCATCGGCGCCGGCGAGATGGTCGAGCTTTGCGCGACGCACTTCGCGGCGCAGGCGCCGGCGCGCCTGGCGGTGGCCAACCGCTCGCTCGAGCGCGCCGAGCGGCTGGCGCACCGCTTCAACGCCGAGGCGATCGAGCTGCGCAGCCTCCCCGAGCGGCTGCATGAGTTCGACATCATCGTGTCCTGCACCGCCTCCTCGCTCCCGATCCTCGGCAAGGGCCTGGTGGAGCGGGCCTTGCGTGCGCGCCGGCGGCGCCCGGTGTTCATGGTCGACCTCGCCGTGCCGCGGGACATCGAGCCCGAGGCCGCCGAGCTCGACGATGTCTTCCTCTACACCGTGGATGACCTGGCGGCGGTCGTTGCGCACAACCGCGACGCGCGCCGCGCCGCGGTCGACCAGGCCGAAGCCATCATCGAGACGCAGGTCGGGCAGTTCATGCACTGGATGCAGGCGCGGCGCAACGTGCCGCTCATCCGGGCGCTGCGCGAGCAGGGGGAGGCGGCGCGCCAGCAGGAGCTCGAGCGGGCGCTGCGCCGCCTGGAGCGCGGCGACGAGGCGGCGGCGGTGCTCGAGGCGCTGTCGCAGGCGCTCACCAACAAGCTGCTGCACGCGCCGACCCAGGCGCTGCACGACACCGTCGCCGCGGAGCGCGCCGCGCTCGCGCAAATCCTCTCCCAGCTCTACCGGGTCAAGTGAAGCCGACGGTGCGGTCCAAGCTCGACAGCCTGGTCGGGCGCTTGAGCGACGTCAATGCCCTGCTCGCGCAGGAGAACGCGGCCAACGACCTCGAGCAGTTCCGCCGCCTGTCGCGCGAGCACGCCGAGCTCGCCGGGCTGGTGTCGCTCTACGAGCGCTTCCGCCAGGCCGAGCGCGATGCGGAGGCCGCTCGCGAGATGGCGGCGGACGCGGGCCTGAAAGCCTTCGCCGAGGAGGAGCTGAAGGCGGCGCGCACCGCCATGGAGCGGCTCGAGGGCGAGCTGCAGAAGGCGCTGCTGCCCAAGGATCCGAACGACGAGAGGAACATCTTTCTCGAGGTGCGCGCGGGCACCGGCGGCGACGAGTCGAGCCTGTTCGCCGGCGAGCTGTTCCGCATGTATGTGCGCTACGCGGAGCGCCAGGGCTGGCAGGTGGAGGTGATCTCCGAGAGCCCCTCCGAGCTCGGCGGCTACAAGGAAGTGATCGCGCGCGTGGTGGGTCATGGCGCCTACTCGCGCCTGAAGTTCGAGTCGGGCGGCCACCGCGTGCAGCGCGTGCCGGCCACCGAGGCGCAGGGGCGCATCCATACCTCGGCCTGCACGGTGGCGGTGCTGCCGGAGGCCGACGCGCTCGACGATGTGGTGCTCAATCCCGCGGAGCTGCGCATCGACACCTTCCGCGCCTCCGGCGCCGGCGGGCAGCACGTGAACAAGACCGAGTCGGCGATCCGCGTGACGCACCTGCCCACGGGCATCGTGGTGGAATGCCAGGACTCGCGCTCGCAGCACAAGAACCGCGAGAAGGCGCTCGGCGTGCTCGCCGCGAAGATCCGCGACAAGCAGCTGCGCGAGCAGCAGGCGAAGACCGCCTCCACGCGCAAGCTGCTGATCGGCTCGGGCGACCGCTCGGAGCGCGTGCGCACCTACAACTTTCCGCAGGGGCGCGTGACCGACCACCGGATCGATCTCACGCTGTACAAG
>DATLGR010000398.1:0-2107 GCA_035540415.1 Burkholderiales bacterium
TCGCCTTGGCGAGGCACATGAGGCCGGCGACCACGCCGGCGAGGCCGTCGTAGTTGCCGCCCTCGGGGACCGAATCCAGGTGCGAGCCGATCCAGCACGCCGGGCGCGCCCGCGGAGCGCCCGGCGTGCTGGATCGGCTCGCACCTGGATTCGGTCCCCGAGGGCGGCAACTACGACGGCCTCGCCGGCGTGGTCGCCGGCCTCATGTGCCTCGCCAAGGCGAAGCGCCTCGGCGTCGCGCCGCCGCGGCCGCTGGCGGTGATCGGCCTGCGCGGCGAGGAAAGCGCGTGGTTCGGCAAGCCCTATCTGGGCTCCTACGCTCTCTTCGGCCGCCTGGGCGCGCGCGACCTGGAGCGGCGCCACCGCGACACCGGCCGACCGCTGGGCGAGTACCTCGAGGCGGTGGGCGCGGACGTGCGGCGCATCGCCGCGGGCGAGCCGCTGGTCGCGCCGGATTCGATCGCGGCCTACCTGGAGCTGCACATCGAGCAAGGGCCCATCATGGTGGCGCGCGAGGCGCCGCTCGGTGTGGTCACCGGCATTCGCGGAAACCTGCGCCACCTCGCCGCACGCTGCATCGGCGCCGCCGGGCACTCCGGGGCGGTGCCGCGCTGGCTGCGCAAGGACGCGGTGTTCGCCTACGCCGAGCTCCTGATGCGCCTTGACGAGAACTGGCAGGCGCTCAACGCGCGCGGGGTCGATCTGGTCGTCACGAGCGGCATCGTTTCCACGGATCCGCGCCAGCATTCCATCTCGCGCATTCCGGGCGAGGTGAGCTTCAGTCTGGAGATCCGCAGCCAGTCGCTCGAGACGCTGGAGGCCTTCTACCAGCTGGTGCTCGTGGAATGCGCAGGCATCGAGAAGTCGCGCGGCGTGCGCTTCGACTTCGGCGAGCGCGTGCTTTCCGAGCCGGGTCCCATCGATCGCGAATGGGCCGCGCGGCTGCGGCGCATCTGCGGCGCGCTGCAGGTGCCCTACATCGACATCCCGAGCGGCGCCGGGCACGACGCGGCCATCTTCGCCAACGAGGGCGTTCCCGCGGGCATGCTCTTCATCCGCAACGACAACGGCTCGCACAACCCCGAGGAGAAGATGGACCTCGACGATTTCCTCAAGGGCACCGAAGTGCTCTACCACGCGGTGACCGCGCCGCCGCAGGCGCCGCGATGAGCCGTACCGGCGAGGCCGCGATGACCGCGCGGATGATCCTCGAGGCCGGCGCGGTGAAGTACAGCGAAGCGCAGCCCTACTTCCTGTCCTCGGGTTGGGCGAGCCCCGTCTACATCGACGTGCAGCGGCTCATCTCCTTCCCGCGCATCCGCGCCGCGCTCATGGACCTCGCCTCGCAGGCGGTGCTGGCGCACGCCGGCTTCGAGCAGTTCGACACGGTTGCCGGCGTGGAATCCTCGGGCATTGCCTACGCCGCCTGGATCGCCGAGCGCCTGTCGCTGCCGCTGCAGTACGTGCGCCGCCGGCCGCGCGGCTTCGGCCGCGAGGCGCAGATCGAGGGCACGCTGCGCCCGGGCGCGCGCGTGCTGCTCGTCGACGACGTGAGCACCGACGGGCGCAGCAAGGTGGCGCTCGCGCAGGCGCTGCGCTCGATGGAGGCGCGCGTCGACCATGCGCTGGTGCTGTTCTTCTACGACGTGTTCCCCGAGGCGCGGGGGCTGCTCTCGCGCCTGCAGCTGCGGCTTCACCACCTCGCCACCTGGCGCGATGTGCTCGCGGCGGCGCGCGCGACCGGCTACCTGAACGGCGCTGCGGCGGACGAGGTGGGCCGCTTCCTGGAAGACCCCGCGCGCTGGTCGCTCGCGCATGGCGGAATCGGGGTGTTCCCGTTAGAATAGCGACGGATCACTGGATCCAATCAGGCATAAGTCACTGATTTCAGATGCAGACAGGCATTACGCTGTGGTCACCGGCGGCACTGCGGGGATTGGGCTCTGCATTGCGCGGACCCTGCAGCAGCGCGGCTACACGGTGGCGGTCCTCGCGCGCCGGCGCGAGCGCGTCGAGGCCCTGGCCGCGTCCGGCTTCCTCGGCTTTGCGCTCGATGTCGCCGATGCCGCTTCGAGGGCTGCGGCATCGGCGACATCGAGCGCAAAGC
>DATLGR010000399.1:0-4942 GCA_035540415.1 Burkholderiales bacterium
AGGCGCCGGTCGCTGAACGCGTCGCGCAGGATTTCCAGGATCGGCGCGCGATTGCGCTCGCAGGCCTCCGAATACGCCCTCATGGAGGATCAAGCGAGCGCAGGACGCCCTGCAGAGCGTGCACCACCGAGGCGCGGCGCACGGTCTCCCGATCGCCCGCAAATAACCGCGTGTCGCTTCGAACCGACCCGCCGCGGCCCGCCCAGGCAAAGCACACCGTGCCGACCGGCTTGCCCGGCGTGCCGCCGCCGGGTCCGGCGATCCCCGTCACGGACACGGCAAGCGTTGCGCTGCTGCGCGCGAGCGCGCCGAGCGCCATCTCGCGCGCCGTCTCCTCGCTCACGGCGCCGTGACGCTCGAGCGTGCGCGCCGAAACGCCGACAAGCTGTTCCTTGGAAGCGTTCGAGTACACCACGAAGCCGCGATCGAACCAGGCCGATGAGCCGGCCACGGACGTGACCAGCTGCGCGACCCAGCCGCCCGTGCAGGACTCGGCCGTCGCCAGCGTTTCTCCGGCTGCCCGCAGGCGCTCGCCGACCGAGTGCGCCAGCGCCTCCATCACAGCGCGAGCCGCTTCACCAGCGCGAGCACCAGCAGCGCGTAGGCAGCGGCCACGACGTCATCGATCATGACGCCGAAGCCGTCGCGGTAGCGCCGCTCGAGCCAGCGGATCGGCGGCGGCTTGACGATGTCGAACGCGCGAAACAGCACGAATCCTGCCGCCTGCCAGGCGAGGCTCTGCGGCAGCAGCGACACGATCAGCAGGAAGGCGACGACCTCGTCCCATACCATGGCGCCATGGTCGCTTGCGCCCAGATGGCGTCCGGTGACGCCGCAGGCCCACACGCCGATCAGGAACAGCACCCCGAGAAGCGGCGCCAGCGCGAGCGGATGCAGGCCGTGCAGCCACCATCCGATCGGCCACGCCAGCAGAGTGCCGGCCGTTCCGGGCGCCCCCGGCACCAGCCCGGCGCCGAATCCGAGGGCGATCGCATGCGCCGGGTGCGAGTAGGCGAAGGGGGCCCGCGGCCGCACCGCGTTCATCGCCCACCGAAATGGTCGAAGCCGCCGCGATGCGCGATCTCGCGTTCGCCCTCGTCGCGCACGGTGAGGCGCGCGGGTCCGGTCTCGATCCTTCCTATGCGCGTCAGCGCGAGCTCGAGCTCGTCGGCGAGGGCCTGCACCTCGGCCGCACGCGCCGCCGGCACGGTGAACAGGAGCTCGTAGTCATCGCCGCCGGACAGGATGCAGTCCTGCTCGAGCTGGCGGTTGCCGAGGCTGCGGAACGCGCCCGGCCGCGGGATGCGCTCAAAATCCACTACCGCCGCAACGCCCGAGCGCCGCGCGAGATGGGCAAGATCGCCCGCGAGGCCGTCCGAGACGTCGATCGCCGCGGTCGCGAGGCCGCGCAGACGCTCGCCGAGCGCGCAGCGGGGCTCCGGCCGGTGCAGCCGGAGCGCGGCCTGCGCGATCTCGGGATGGATGAGCGCGAGGGCGGCGCCGCCGAGCTCTCCGGAGACCCAGACGTCGTCGCCGGGGCGGGCACCGGAGCGCAGGAGCGCCGTTCCGGCGGGCAGCTCGCCCACGGCGGTCACCGTGGCGGTCAGCATCGCGCCGCGCGTGGTGTCGCCGCCGATGAGCTCTACGCCGAAGCGCTCGGCAAGTGCGAAAAAGCCCTCCGCGAAGCCGCTGAGCCACCCCTCGTCGGCCGCCGTCAGCGCCAGCGCGAGCAGCGCCCAGCGCGGCGCCGCGCCCATGGCCGCGAGGTCGGACAGGTTGACCGCGAGGGTCTTATGACCGAGCGCGCGGGGATCGGCGCCCGGGAGGAAATGTCGTCCCTCGACCAGCATATCCGTCGTGATGGCGAGATCGAGACCGGACCGCGGACGCAGCAGCGCGCAGTCATCGCCCACGCCGAGCAGCGCCTCGCGCACCGGGCGCTGGAAGAACCGGCCGATGAGCTCGAACTCGTTCAGGCGCTGGTCCGGCTGCGCGCGACTTCCTCGGGTCGCAGCGTGGCGGCGATTCTCTCCAGCACGCCGTTCACGAAACGATACCCGTCGGTGCCACCGAAGCTCTTTCCGAGCTCGATCGCTTCGTTGAGCACCACCTTGAAGGGCGTTTCCGGATGCGCCGCGAGCTCGTAGGCGCCGATGTAGAGAATAGCCCGCTCCACCGGGGACAGGCGTGCGAACTCCCGGCTCAAGTGCGGAACGATGTGGCCGCGCAGCTCCTCGGCGCGCGCGAGCACGCCGCGCAGCAGCGCCTCCGCGAAGTGCGCATCGGCGCGCTCGTAGCCTTCCATCGTGCGCGCCTGCGCGAGCGGGTCGTCACCCGAGAGCTGCCAGGCGTACAGCGCCTGCAGCGCGATTTCGCGCGACTGGCGCCTAGCGCTCTTCATGCATGCGGTCCTTGAGCCTTGCCATCTCCACGGCGACCCGCACCGCCTCGGCGCCCTTGTCCAGGCGCGCAGCCGCCTGCGGCTCGTCCTCGGTGGTGAGGATTCCGTTGGCAACGGGCAGGCCGAAGTCCAGGGAAACGTCGAGGACGCCGCGCGCCGACTCGTTCGCCACCACCTCGAAGTGGTACGTCTCGCCGCGGATCACCACGCCCAGCGCCGCCAGCGCGGCGTAGCGGCCGCTTTGCGCCATCCATTGAAGCGCGAGCGGAATTTCGAGCGCGCCGGGCACCTGGACCACGGTCGCCTGCACGCCGAGCGCGCGCGCCGCCTCTTGAGCGCGCCGGAGAAGCTCCTCGGCGAGCGGGTAATTGAAGCGGCTGGCGACGATGCCGAGGCGCATCTCGAGGCCTCAGCGCGACGGGCGCTCGGCGTAGCCACTCACTTCGAGGCCGAATCCCGCCATGCTGGGCATCTTCCGCGGGGCGGCCATGAGGCGCATGCGCCCCACCCCGAGATCCCGCAGGATCTGCGCGCCGATGCCGTACAGCCGCAGATCCATCGCGCGGCGCGGGATCGACGTTTCGGCCAGGCGCGCCTCGAGGGCCTCGCTCGTCTGGGAGCAGTTGAGCAAGACCATCACGCCCGCGCCGGCAGCGCGGATGGCGCGCATGGCCTCGTCGATGCCCCAGGAGTGGGGGGAATCGCCCGCATCGAGAAGGTCCACGACGGACAACGGCTCGTGCACCCGGACGAGCACCTCGCGATCGGGCCGCGGCGCGCCGAGCACCAGCGCAAGATGCATCGACTGGAGCGCGAGGTCTCGGTAAGCCACCAGCCGAAACGGTCCCCATGGCGTGACGATGTCCCGCTCGGCGGCGCGCTGCACCAGCGACTCGTTGCGGCTGCGATATTCGATGAGGTCGGCGATGGTGCCGATCTTGAGACCGTGCGCGGCGGCGAACTCCATCAGGTCGGGCAGCCGCGCCATGGTGCCGTCTTCGCGCATGATCTCGCACAGCACCGCGGCCGGCGCAAGCCCCGCCAGGCTGGCGAGGTCGCAGCAGGCCTCCGTGTGTCCTGCGCGCACCAGGACGCCGCCGGGCTGGGCGATGAGCGGAAAGACGTGCCCGGGCTGCACGATGTCCTCGGGCCGGGCGCCCGGCGCGCAGGCCACCTTGATCGTCAGGGCGCGATCGTGCGCCGAGATGCCGGTGGAGATGCCTTCGGCCGCCTCGATCGAAACGGTGAAGTTGGTGCCGTGACGCGAGCGGTTGTGCTCGACCATCGGGCGCAGCCCGAGCCGCTGCGCATGCTCGGCCGACACCGGCATGCAGATCAGGCCGCGGCCGTGCCGGGCCAGGAAGTTGATCTTCTCGGGCGTGACGAACTCGGCCGCGAAGACGAGGTCGCCCTCGTTCTCGCGGTCCTCGTCGTCGACCAGCACCACGATCTCCCCGGCGCGGAACGCCGAGATGATCTCGGTGATCGGGCTGATGGCGGCGGTCTCTCGGCGCATGGCGGTACCGCCGGAGATGTTACTCCTACTGCTCCTGCCCGTCGGCTTCCTGCGCGCCGGTGCGCTCGCGGATGCGCGCGGACTTGCCCGACCGGCCGCGCAGGTAGTAAAGCTTGGCGCGCCGCACGTCGCCCTTGCGCTTCACCTCGACCGCGGCGATGAGCGGCGAGTAGGTCTGGAAGGTGCGCTCGACGCCTTCGCCCGACGAAATCTTGCGCACGATGAAGGAGGAATTGAGGCCGCGGTTGCGCTTGGCGATCACCAACCCCTCGAAGGCCTGCACCCGCCGGCGTTCCCCTTCCACGACGTTCACGCTCACCACCACCGTGTCGCCCGGGGAGAAGTCGGGGATGGTCTTGGCGAGCCGCTTGATCTCTTCCTGCTCGAGTGTCTGAATAAGGTTCATTGCTTTGCTCCGCGTTCTTGCCGGAATTCCTCCAGCAGCCTGCTTTCCTCTTCGCTCAGCCTGCGCGCGGCCAGCAAATCCGGCCGCCGCAGCCATGTCCGCCCCAGCGCCTGCTTGAGCCGCCAGCGCCGGATGTTCTCATGGTGGCCGGACAACAGCACCTCCGGCACCCGCTCGCCCGCGTACTGCTCCGGGCGCGTGTACTGGGGGCAGTCGAGCAGCCCGTCGGCGAAGGACTCCTCCGCCACCGAGGCACTGTCGCCGACGGCCCCCGGCAGCTGCCGGACCACCGCATCCATCAGCGCCATCGCCGCGAGCTCCCCCCCCGACAGGACGAAGTCCCCGAGCGAGAGTTCCTCGTCGACACGCCGGGCGAGCAACCGTTCGTCCACGCCCTCGTAGCGCCCGCACAACAACGTCACCGCGCGCTCCCGCGACAGCGCCAGCACCCTTCGGTGCTCGAGCCGCCTGCCTTGCGGCGTGAGGAACACGACCCGGCCGCCGCCCGCCTGCCGCACCGCCTCGAGCGTGCGCTCGAGCGGCTCGGCCATCATCACCATCCCGGGCCCGCCGCCGTAAGGCCGATCGTCCACGGTCCGGTACCGGTCGACGGTAAAGT
>DATLGR010000400.1:0-2730 GCA_035540415.1 Burkholderiales bacterium
TGTTCCAGCGCAGCCACACGCTGGGATCGACGGTCTCGTTGACGCCTTCGCCGAAGGCCCGCGCCGCGCGCCTTCGGCGAAGGCGTCAACGAGACCGTCGATCCCAGCGTGTGGCTGCGCTGGAACAGCGTCGCGACTTACCGGCCGAGCCCCCTCGGCTCGCACCCCGACCGCCCGCTTCTGCTTAAGCCAGGGTCCGCCTGAAGAAAGCGACGGTACGCTCCCAGGCGAGCTTGGCCGCCGCCGGGTGGTAGCGCGGGGTCGAGTTGTTGTGGAAGCCGTGCTGCGTACCGGGGTAGAGATGCATGACGTGCGGCACCCGGGCGGCGAGCAGAGCGGCTTCGAACGCCGGCCACATGGTGTTGATGCGCTCGTCGTGCTCGGCGTAGTGGATCAGGAGCTCCGCGCGGATCTTCGCCACGCCCGCGGTCTCGGCGGCCGCGCCATAGAACGGCGCCGCCGCCTGGAGCTGGGCATGTCGGTGCGCAGCCTCGCCGGGTCGAGCTTCGCCTGCAGCGCACGCCCGTCGTCGTCGTTGCCCGGATAGCCGCCGAAGGGCGCCAGGCCATCAGGGGCAAGCGCGACGAAGCCTTCCACCGCGCAGCGCCGCGCCACGTCCTCGATGTAGGGGTTGAGCCCGCGGTTCTCGTGGATCACCAGCACCGCCGGCCACGGGCCCTTCCCCGCCGGCTCCACCAGGTAGCCGCGCATCGGCTCGGCATTGCCGCCGGGCGATGGATAGGTCACGTACCGCGCCTTGATGCGCGGATCGGTGAACGAGATGGTCATCGCCCGCGCGTACCGCGGCATCAGCCCGTGCGCCATCGCCAGCGCACCGCTTCCCAGCAGCGCCGCCCGCTTCAGGAACTCCCGGCGCTCGATGCCGCCATGGCAGTACTCATCGTAGAGGGCGTAGACCTGGGGTGCTTCCTTCATGGCGTTCTTGATCAGTACGTCCCGCGGAACGCTTCGGCGCCCGCGACGTAGGTGGCGTTGGAAATGTCCGGGTTGCGGTTGACGAGGGGCCGCGCGAACAGCGGATGCTTCAGGCTGCGCACCTCGTGCTCGACCTCGAAAAGCGGCCTGGCGCTCTGCGGGTCGACGATCTGCTGGAAGCGCCACTCGTGCGCATCGGTTTCCATGGTGATGAGGCCGCGCTCGGCGAGCCAGCGGTACGGGCCTGAGAAATCGGCGATGTAGACCTGGATGTGGTGCCCGTCGTAGGGCGCGGGGGCGGCATCGGTCTCCGTGAAATAGAGCGCCTGCGCCTGCCCGACCGCGACGCGCGCGCGGCCCTCGGCGGCGCGCGCGGGGGCGCGCAACACTTCGCTGTAGAAGCGCGCGATGCCCGCGGCGGTGCCGGGCGGCACGTCGAAGTCGATGTACACCAGGCCGAGCTGGGTGCGCCCGTACTCCGGCGCGGGCGCATGCACGCGCACGCGGTTGCCCCAGGGGCAGGTGGCATCGAGGTGGGTGCCGTGGTCCTCGAAGGCGAAGCGCGTGCCCTCGAGGCGGGCCGCGACGCGCTGCAAGCGCGCCTTGACCGCGGCGAGCTCGGGCACGACGAAGCCGATGCGCCCGCGCACCACCTGGGGCTGCGGGTCGCGGCTCGGCAGGTGCACCTGCGTGCGGCCGAAGTTCACCCACATGTTGTCGAGCCCGACCATCAGGTAGGGGTCGCGCGTCCCGCCGAGGGCGACGACATAGAAGAGCGTGGTCGCGCGCTGATCGGGCTGGGTGACGTTGAAGTGCTCGAGGTGGACGATGTTGCCCACGTCCTCGGCGGTGCGATCGAATTGCCTGGCCTGCAGCGGAGCGTTCATGCGGTCACCCGGTCTGCCATACGCGGCGCGCGAACTCAGGGTAATTAACGGCCATTTCTTTGGCAACCGGGCCGCGCAGCAGCGCGAGGTCCTCGTCCGAGGGGGCGAGCGTGCGCGGCACGGCCGGCGGGGCATCGTAGTCGAATCCGGTGTCGGCGCGCACGTCCTCGCCGTCGTGGGTGCTCTCCAGGCGCCAGCGGCGCCGGTGCGCCTGCCAGCGAAAGAGCGCCCGCCCGGTGAGCAGCGCTCGCGGGCCGCCGCGGCGCTCGACCTCGGGCGCGCTCCACCCGGGGGCGGAGACGAACTCCACCCGCGGCACCAGCACGCGGCGCGAATGCTCTTCGCGAAAGAGGATCACCCGCTTCACGGTGAAGTACATGAACGCCGAGCCGAAGGAGCCCGGGAAGCGCCTGCCTTCGGCCTGCACCAGGTTGATGTTGGCCTCGCCGTCGATCTGCGCCCCGCCGAGGAAGAAGACATCGATGCGTCCCTGCCCCGCGAGGTCGAAGAGCTCCCGCGAGCCTTCGCTGAAGGGGTTGCCCTGGCGCTGGTGCAGGAACGACAGGCGAAGCGCGGGCCGCCGCTGCTTCAATAGCAGCGCCCCCGCCGCGGGGATGGGCGATGCGGCGCCCACGGCGACGTGCGCGGCGTCGCCGATCAGGCGGGAGACGATGCCGGCGAGGAGCTCTTCGCGGCTGTGCACACGAACTCGTCGAGATAGCGCTGGAAGCCCTCGCGGGTGCGCGCCGCCTTTGCGTAGTGCAGCAGGTGCGGGTCGTCGACGCCGTAGAGACCGGCGACCCCCAGCGGCCAGGCGCCGCGCTCGGCCTGCGCCACGGCCGTGACGTAGGCGGCGGAGATCACGCCGGGGGCGAGGAGCTCGTCGTCGAGCAGACTGCCGGGGCGC
>DATLGR010000401.1:0-16045 GCA_035540415.1 Burkholderiales bacterium
CTGCCGGAGGAGCTCGCCACCGAGACCTCGGTCTTCACCCGCAAGGGCGTCGAGCGGGTGCAGCGCTTCGCCTTCGAGCTCGCCCGCGGGCGCCCGCGGCGCCACCTCACGCTCGTGACCAAGTCCAACGCGCAGCGCCACGGCATGGTGCTGTGGGACGAGGTGTTCCACGAGCTCGCCGCGCGCTATCCGGACGTGGCGACCGAGCGCGTCCTCGTCGACGCCGCCACCACGCGCATGGTCCTCAAGCCCGAAGCGATCGACGTCATGGTGGCGTCGAACCTGCATGCCGACATCCTCTCGGATCTCGCCGCGGCGCTCTCCGGGTCGCTCGGCATCGCGCCGACCGCGAACCTCAATCCCGAGCGGCGCTTCCCCTCGATGTTCGAGCCGATCCACGGCTCGGCCTTCGACATCGCCGGCAAGGGCATCGCCAATCCCATGGCCACCTTCTGGACCGCGGCCATGATGCTCGAGCACCTGGGCGAGGCGCAGGCCGCCGCGCGCCTCCTGCGCGCCATCGAAGAGGTATGCCGCAAGCGCGTCTTCACGCCGGACCTCGGCGGCAAGGCGCGCACGCTCGACGTCACCGAGTCGGTGCTCGCCGCCCTGTAGATGCCCTCCGGGCTGCTGTACCGGCAGGACTTCATCACGGCCGGGGAAGAGGCGACGCTCCTGGAGGAGATCGGCAGGCTGCCGCTCGAGGAAGCCCGCTACAAGGCCTACCGGGCCCGGCGCCGCATCGTCGCCTTCGAGGCATCCGTGCCGCCGTTCCTGCTCCCACTGCAGGCGCGCGCGGCGGAACTGACCGGCAGGCCCTCCGCCGACTTCCGGCATGCGCTCGTCACCGAGTACCGTCCGGGCACCGCGCTCGGCTGGCACCGCGACATGCCCGAGTTCGGCCTCGTCGTCGGCGTCTCCCTCGCCGGTCCCTGCCGCATGCGCTTTCGGCGCTACCCGGCGCGAAAGGGCGAGCGCGTGTTCGCGCTTGCGCTCGAGCCCCGCTCGGTTTACGTACTGAGCGGCGAGATCCGCTGGGGCTGGCAGCACAGCGTGGCGCCCGCGCCGGCGCTGCGCTACTCGATCACCTTGCGCACGCGGCCATGAGCACCCGGCTGACCGTCGACAGCGCCGCCAACCGCCTGGCCGGCATCGGCTTGGTGTCGTGCACCTATCTGGTGTTCACGTTGCTCGACGGCAGCGCCAAGTGGCTGGTGGGCGGCATGCCGGTCATCATGGTGGTGTGGCTGCGGTTTCTCACCCACGCGCTGTTCGCCTCGGCGGTGCTGCTGCCGCTGCGCGGCGCGGCGCTTGTGCGCACCCGCCACCTGCGCTGGCACGCGGCCCGCGCGGTGATGTTCTGCGCCATGACCGGCCTCAACTTCTGGGCGCTGCAATACCTGCAGCTGGCGCTGACCTCGGCGATCTTCTTCACCGTGCCGATCTTCGTCGCGCTCGCCGCGGCGCCGCTGCTCGGGGAGCGCATGGACGCGGCGCGCTGGGCGGCGATCGTCGCCGGCTTCGCCGGGGTGCTCTTCATCGTGCGCCCGTGGAGCGCCGAGTTCCACCCGGCGATGCTGCTCGCGCTCGCCAACGCCGTGCTGATGGCGCTGTTCAACCTCATGACCCGCCGCCTCGCCGCGTACGACTCCCCCGAGACCATCCAGTACCTGCCGGCGGTGGGCGCCGCGGTGCTCCTTGCGCCCTTCGCGGCCGCGGCCTGGGAGCCGCCCGAGGGCTGGCTCGAGTGGACCGTTGCCTGCCTGCTCGGCGTGTTCGGCGCCGCCGGGCACTACCTGCTCGCCCTCGCGCACCGCTACGCGCCGGCCACCGTGCTCGCGCCCTTCCTCTACCAGCAGGTGCTCTACATGGCGGCCTTCGGCTACGTCGTATTCGGCGACGTGCCCAGACCGAACGTCTGGCTGGGCGCCGCCGTGGTGGTGGCCGCGGGCCTGTATCTCTTCGCGCGCGAGCGCGCCCGGCGCTGAGCGCTTGCTGGACGCTTCGTGGGGGCTCCAGTAGAGTGCCCGTGGGGAAGGGGGCATGGGAACACGAAAAAGGGCCCGCGCGCCGGATGCGCTGACGGGCGACTGGAGCTGGGAGCAGGACGCGGAGCTGCGCTTCACGCGCTTTGACCTGGCCGGCGGCACGTCGCAGGAGCGCGAGCACGCACGCCGCGTCATCGGCAAGCGCTGCTGGGAATGCGGCGTCGAGGTCGACGGCGGCTGGGCCGCGCATCGGTCGCTGCTCGAAGCGCGCCGCCCGTTCCGCGATGTGCTCATGTGGCGCGAGCTCGGGGACGGACGCCGCCGTTATGTCCAGGTGAGCGGCGAGCCGCGGTTCGGCCCGCGGGGCCGCTTCCTCGGCTATCGCGGGGTCGGCCGCAACGTGACCGAGCAGCGCCGCGGCGAGGAGCTCCTGCATCTGCAGCACGGCATCGCCCGCACGCTCGCCGACGCCGGCGCGCTCGAGGGCTGCGTCGCGGTGCTGCGCGCGCTGTGCGAGTCGGAGCAGTGGGACTGCGGCGAGCTCTGGCGCCTGGACGAGCAGGCGCAGGCCATGCGCCGCTTCGCGCAATGGATCGCACCGGGGCGCAGCCCCGCCGCGCTCGCCGAGCGCTTGGTGAGCAAGGTCTCGCAGTCGGCCGAGCCGCTCTGGGCGCCCGAGCCGGCGGGCGACTGCCTGCTCTGCCCGGTGCCTTCCGGCGGGCGCATCGTCGGCGTGCTCGCCTTCGCCGGCCGGCCGCACGGCCCCCCCGAACAGGCGCTGCTCGAGGCCCTGGTCGCGGTCAGCACGCAGCTCGGCCTGTTCCTGCGCCGCGTCGAGGCCGAGGCGCGGCTGCGCGAGAGCGAGGCTCACTTCCGCCAGGTGGTCGACTCGGCGAACGAGGGCATCCTCGTCTATGACCGCGCGCTCAACATTTACGCCGCCAACAACGCCGCCGCGCACATCCTCGGCGTGCCGCGCGAGCAGCTCATCGGCCGCCCCGGCTTCACGTCGCTCCTCGCCTGCGTGCGCGAGGACGGCACGCCCCTCGCGCCCGAGGACCGGCCCACGCGCGTCACGCTGCGCACCGGGGCGCCGGTCACCGGCATGGTGCTCGGCCTGCCGCGCCGCGATGGCGGGCTTGCCTGGATCGCCGTCAATACGGCGTTCCTGCGGCGCCCGGGCGAAAGCGAGCCCTACGGCATCGTCTCGACCATCAGCGAGATCACCGCCCGCCGGCGCATGGAGCTCGCGCTGCGCGAGAGCGAGGCGCGCTTCCGCAGCCTGACCGATCTCTCCTCGGACTGGTATTGGGAACAGGACGCCGAGCACCGCTTCGTGCGCATGGAGGGGCGCCACGTGGCGGGCGGCGACGAGACGCTGCGCCGGCGCCTCCTCGGGCACAGGCGCTGGGACACCGGCCTGCAGATCGAGGGCGGCTGGGAGGCGCACCGCGCGGCGCTCGAGGCGCGCCAGCCGTTCCACGATGCGCTCATGTGGCGCACGATGGCCGACGGGAGCGTGCGCTACCTGCGCGTGAGCGGCGAGCCGGTCTTCGACCGCGAAGGACGCTTCACCGGCTATCGCGGCGTGGGCCGCGACGTCACCGAGCAGACGCGCGCCGAGCACCTGCTGCGGCTGGAGCACCGCGTCGCGAGCGCGCTCGCCCAGGCGCCCGGGGCGGCCGGCGGTCTTGCCGAGCTGCTGCGGCTCGTCGGCGAAGCCGAGGAGAAGCACGGCGGCCGGTATTTCGCGGTGGAGGACGGCGCGCTCGTGGTCCGCGCCGCCTGGCGCGAAACCGAAGTGGCGCTCGAGCCGATGAAGGCGCTCGCCATGGCGGCCTGGCGGGCCGGCGAGCCCCTGTGGTCCCCTGACGGGGCGCTTGCATTCGCCGCCGTCGCCGAGGGCGAGACGCTCGGCGTGCTCGCGCTTGCAGGCGGCTCGCGGACCCGCGCGAGCGCGCGTCTGCTGCAGTCGCTGCGGGTGCTGGGCGCGAACGCCGGACAGTTCCTCCGCCGCCTGCAGGCGGAGGCCTCGCTTCGGCGCAGCGAGTCGCGCTTCCGCGCGCTCACGGAGATGTCGTCGGACTTTTTCTGGGAGACCGATCCCGCGCATTGCTTCGTGGCGATGGTGCCGGGCCCCGGCGGCGCCACCGATCCGGGACACCGGCCGGCGGAGCCGGCATGGCCCGAGGTCCGCCCGGCCATGCAGGCCCGGCGGCCGTTTCGCGACGTCGAGGTCGGCCGCCCCGGCGGGCAAGGCACGCTGCGCTATCTGGCGGTCTCGGGCGATCCGCACTTCGACGAGGACGGCGCCTTTCGCGGTTACCGCGGCGTCGGCCGCGACATCACCGACAGCGCGCTCGCCCGCGAGCGCATCGCCTCGCTCGCCTTCCAGGATCCGCTCACCGGGCTGGACAATCGCACGAGCCTCGCCCCGGCGCTCGAGCGGGCGGTCGAGCGCACGCGCCGCCGCGGCTCCAGGCTCGCGGGCCTGTTCGTCGACCTCGACGGGTTCAAGCAGGTCAACGACCGTCACGGCCACGACGCCGGCGATCGCCTGCTCATCGAGGTCGCCCGCCGGCTGCGCGCCGCGCTGCGCGCCGGCGATCCGGTGGCGCGCCTGGGAGGCGACGAGTTCTTCGTCGTGCTCGAGGATGTCGGCGACGCGACGCCGGCCGAGCGCGTGGCGGGGAAGCTGCTCGCCAGCCTGCGCCAGCCCTTCGAGCTCGGCGCGGGCGTGGCGGCGGCCATCTCGGCGAGCATCGGCATCAGCGTCTATCCGGACGACGCCGGCGACGCCGCCACGCTGATGAAGCACGCGGACCATGCGATGTACGCGGCCAAGCAGGCCGGCAGGAACGCCTACCGGATGTTCAAGGCGATCTCGGCGGCGAACGATCCGCGCGCCGAAGGCGAGCGCAAGGCCTAGCGCCTACTTGCGGCGCAGCGTGCGGTTGGCTTCCTCGACGTCGCGAAGCAGGCGCTGGCGCTCCTCTTCCGACATCGGCCGCGGCCGCTCGGGCCGCGTCGCCTGCCGATCGCGGTAGACCTCGCGCATGTCCTCGCGCAGGCGCTGGCGGTCCTCTTCCTTCAGCTGGCGGGGCTTGCCGTCCTGGCGCTTGGAATCCGGCTGCGCCCACGCGCCGGCGCAGGCAAGCAGCGCCGCGCAGCAGACGATGGTCGCGGAAATTCGCACTGCGGTATCGTAAGTCCCGGAGAAGACCGCCAGTGTAACAATTGGTTACTCGGGGCGCCGCGCGGCGCTCGCGCTTCGCTTAATCTAGCGCCATGGCGGAACTGAAAACGCGCCTGCTCGTGGTCGACGACGACCAGCGCCTGCGGGAGCTCCTGGTGCGCTATCTCGGCGGCGAAGGCTACGAGGTGCGCGCCGTGCCCGACGCCCCCGCCATGGACAAGCAGCTCGCGCGCGAGCGCTTCGACCTCGTCGTCCTCGACCTCATGCTGCCGGGCGAGGACGGGCTCGCCATTTGCCGGCGCCTGCGCGCGCAGGCGAGCGCGCCGGCCATCGTCATGCTCACCGCGAAGGGCGACGACGTCGACCGCATCGTCGGCCTCGAGATGGGCGCCGACGATTACCTGCCCAAGCCGTTCAATCCCCGCGAGCTGCTCGCGCGGATCAACGCCGTGCTTCGCCGGCGCGCGCCGGCGGCGGTGCCGGGCGCGCCGGCGGCCGCCAACGAGGTCCACCGCTTCGGCCGCTTCGAGCTCAACCTCGCCACGCGCACCCTGACCCGCGAGGGCAAGGCGGTCCCGCTCACCACCGGCGAGTTCTCCGTGCTGAAGGTGCTGGTGCAGCATCCGCGCGAGCCGCTTTCGCGCGACAAGCTCATGGAGCTCGCGCGCGGCCGCGAGTACGAGGTGTTCGATCGCTCGATCGACGTGCAGATCTCGCGGCTGCGCAAGATCGTCGAGGACGATCCCTCGCATCCGCGGCACATCCAGACCGTCTGGGGCTTCGGCTACGTCTTCGTCCCGGGCGAGACGTAGTGTCGCTCTTTGCGCGCTCGTTCCTGCTGATCGGGCTCCTGATCGTCACGGCGGTCCTCGCCTCCTTCCAGCTCTACCGGCTCTACGAGCGCGAGCCGCGCGCCCGCCAGCTCGCCCAGCAGGCCATCAGCGCGGTCAACCTCACCCGGGCGGCGCTGGTGGCCGCCGACCCCTACCGGCGCCGCGAGCTCCTCATCGAGCTGAATGTCGCCGAGGGCCTGCGCGTGGCGCCCGCCACGGCGAGCGAGATCATGACCCCGCTGCCCGCCGATCCGCTGCTCGAGCGGGTCGAGCAGCGCGTGCGCAAGGAGCTCGGCGGCGACACGCGCTTCGGCCATGCCCGCGACGGCGACGAAGGCTTCTGGGTGAGCTTCTACATCGACGCGGACGAATTCTGGGTCATGCTGCCCTGGGAGCGCTTCCAGCCGGCGCTCGGTCTGGGCTGGCTCGGCTGGGGGCTTGCGCTGCTCGCCCTGTCGCTCGCGGGCGCCTGGCTCATCGCCTCGACCATCGCCCGGCCGCTCGCGGCGGTCACGCGCGCCGCGCGCCGCATCGGCGGCGGCGAGCCCCACGAGCCGTTGCCCGAGGCGGGCCCGCGCGAGCTGCGCACCGTCGCGCGCGCCTTCAATCGCATGGCGAGCAGCCTCGAGAGCATGGAGCGCGAGCGCGCCATGGTGCTCGCCGGCATCTCGCACGACCTGCGCACGCCGCTTTCCCGGCTGCGCCTCGCGCTCGAAATGAGCGGCGCCGAGCGGCGCGCCGCCGCCGCGATGGTCGAGGACATCGACGAGATGGATGCCATCATCGGCCAGTTCCTCGACTTCGCCCGCGGCGAGAACGAGCCGCACGCGGTGCAGGACCTGGATGCGCTGGTGCGCGAGCTGGGCGAGCACTACGCGCGCCTGCACCGGCACATCGCGGTGCGCTGCGGCGCCGTGCCGCCCTTCGCCTTCGCGCGCATGGCGGTGCGCCGCGCGCTCGCCAACCTCGTCGACAATGCGCTGCGCTACGCGGGCGAGCCGGTCGAGCTCGAGACGCGCCGCGCCGACGGCGCGGTACACGTGGAAGTCCGCGACCGGGGTCCGGGCGTGCCAGCCGCCGAGGTCGAGCGCCTCAAGCGGCCCTTCACCCGCCTGGACGATTCGCGCGCCGGCGCCGGAGGATCGGGGCTCGGCCTTGCCATCGTCGAGCGCATCGCGCGAGCGCATGGCGGGAGCCTGGAGCTGCTGCCCCGCCCGGGCGGCGGGTTGCTGGCCCGGCTCGTTCTCAGGCCCTAGCGCGCCTTGCAGCATGAGCGCGACGTCGTTTCCCATCCCGCCCCCCATCGAGCCCATGCTCGCGAAGCTGGCGGACGAGCTGCCGCCGCAGGGCGAGTACCTCTACGAGCCGAAGTGGGACGGATTCCGCGCGCTCGTGTTCCGCGGCGGCGCCGAGCTCTTCCTTCAGAGCCGGGACGGAAGGCCGCTCGATCGCTACTTCCCGGAGCTGCATGCAACGCTCCTCGCGCGGCTGCCGCCGGATTGCGTGCTCGACGGCGAAATCGTGATCGCGACGCCCCGAGGGCTCGACTTCGATGCGCTGCAGCTGCGCCTTCACCCTGCGCCGTCGCGGGTCGCGAAGCTCGCCCAGGAAACGCCGGCGTCGTTCGTCGCCTTCGATCTTCTCGCCGCCAAGGGCAAGCGCCTGATGGCCGCGTCGCAGGCCGAGCGTCGAGCGCGGCTCGAGGCGCTGCTCGCAGGCGCGACGCCCCCGGTGCATCTCACCCCGATGACCCGGGAGCGCGGCCTGGCGATCGAGTGGCTCGAGCGCTTCGAAGGCGCCGGTCTCGACGGCGTCATCGCCAAGCCGGCAGCGCTTGCCTACCAGCCCGGCAAGCGCGCGATGATCAAGGTGAAGCATGCACGAACCGCCGAATGCGTGGTCGCCGGATTCCGCTGGCACAAGAGCGGCCGCGACGCGGTGGGCTCGCTGCTCCTCGGCCTGTACGACGAGCGGGACGTTCTGCACCACGTCGGCGTCACGTCCTCCTTCACCCTCGCGAAGCGCAAGGCGCTCGCCAGAGAGCTCGAGCCCCTGCGTCGCAACGCTTTCCAGAACCACCCGTGGCGCGAATGGGCTCAGGCGGCCGCAAGCGGCCAGACTCAGCGCATGCCCGGCGCACAAAGCCGATGGAGCGGGGGCAAGGACCTCTCCTGGGAGCCGCTGCGCATCGAGCGGGTGTGCGAGGTGAAGTACGACCATCTCCAGGGCGAGCGCTTCCGGCACGCGGCGATCTTCCTGCGCTGGCGGCCCGACAAGCGCCCGGAGGATTGCCGCTACGGTCAGCTCGAGGTCACGGCCGCCTACGAGCTTTCCAGGGTCTTCTCGTCGGGGTCCAGCGGCTCCTGAGGCGGCCGCAGCCGCTCGGGCACGTGCTGCAGGTTCACCCGGATGCGCGTCCATGTCGAAGAGCGCCCACGCATGGCGTCGACCAGCACATCGGCCGGCTCGAGGTGCCCGGCCGCTTCGGGATGGCGACGCTTCCAGCGCTCAAGCCCGGCGAGCGCATCGTCCTGACGCCGAGCACGGGCGATCTCGAGGAGCGGCAGCTTCCGGCGCGAGGGCGGCACGCGCGCCGGCTCGCCCTGCTGCCGCCGATAGTGTGGCGGCCAGGGCGCATCGCCCAGCCCCTGGCGCTCGAAAAGCTCGAGCAGCGGCTCGAGCGACCCCGCGTGCTCGTCGATGCGGTGGTGCAGGTCGCCGAGCGTGGCGAAGCGCTTCGGCATGCTTGCCAGCGTGAAGTCGCCCGGCTCGGCGCTCGCCACCTCGTCCCAGGAGAGCGGCGCCGACACGGTGGCGGCGGGCGTCGGGCGCACCGAGTACGCGGCGGCCATGGTGCGGTCCCTGGCGTTCTGGTTGTAATCGACGAACACGCCGTGGCGCTCCTCCTTCCACCATTGGCTGGTGGCGATCGCGGGCGCGCGGCGCTCGACCTCGCGCGCCACCGCGAGCGCGGCGCGGCGCACCTCGTCGAAGCCCCAGCGCTTCTCGATGCGCACGTAGACATGCAGGCCGCGCTTGCCGGAGGTCTTCGGCCAGCCCGCCAGCCCGAGCTCCGCGAGCACCGCGCGGGCAATGAGGGCGACTTCGCGCACCTGGGGCCACGGCACGCCCGGCACCGGATCGAGGTCGACGCGCAGCTCGTCCGGGTGTTCGAGCGCCTCGGCCCGCACCGGGTGCGGATGCAGCTCGAGACAGCCGAGGTTCGCCATCCAGACGAGCGAGGCGGCATCGCGCGGCACCACCTCCTCGGCGGTGCGGCCGGACGGAAAGCGCAGCTCGACCACCTCGATCCACATCGGCCGCGCATGGGGCGCACGCTTCTGATAGAAGAACTCGCCGCCGATTCCGTGGGGATAGCGCACCAGCATGTTGGGCCGGCCGCCGGCCCCCCGCAGCGCGCCTTCGGCCACCGCCAGGTAGTAGCGCGCGAGATCGAGCTTGGTATAGCCGGGCTCCGGGAAGAGCACCTTGCGCGGGTGCGTGATTGCGACCTCGCGGTCCGCGACCGTCAGCACCTCGCGCTCGGCGCCCTTCGCCACACGCGCCGCCGCTAGCGCTCGAGCGTCGCGTCCATCGTGATGTTGGCATTCAGCAGGCGCGAGATCGGGCAGCCCGCCTTGGCATTGTTCGCCGCCTTCTCAAAAGCCGCCGGGTCGGCGCCCGGCACCTTGGCGCGCACCTTGAGGTGGACGGCGGTGACGCTGAAGCCCGCATCGCCCTTCTCGAGGCTCACCGTGGCGGTCGTCTCGATGCGCTCCGGCTTGAGCCCGGCCTGTCCGAGCTGGCCCGAGAGTGCCATCGAGAAGCAGCCGGCATGCGCCGCGCCGATCAGCTCTTCCGGGTTGGTCCCCGGCGTCGACTCGAAGCGCGTGCCGAAGGAATAGGCAAGATCCGAGAAGGCCCTGCTCTCGCCCGAGATGGTGCCTTTGCCGTCTTTCAGGCCGCCGGTCCAGACGGCGCTTGCGTTTCGCTGCATGAGGCCTCCTTGCGCTGCAGTGGATGGGGAAGCCGGAATTCTCCTCGCTCCCCGCGCCGGCCGCTACCGCGGCGTCTGCTGGTGAAACACGAGCTCCCAGCCGCCCGGACGCCGGCGATAGACGCTGGAGGTAAAAGCCCGGTACGCCTGGCCTGCGGGGGAACGCGTCGCCTTGGCCTCGTAGACGAGCGCCACGGCTGCCGCCCCGAGCGCAATGACGCGCCGCTCTTGCATCTCAACCGTCCGCCAACGCGGCGCGGCCAGGAGCGATCGCAGGATCGCCTCGCGCGTAAGGATGCCCGCCGGCGCCGGAAACGTCATGACCGCCTCCGACGCGAGGTGCTTGTCATAGAAGGCGTGCCCGCCCGTCCAGAACTGCTCCTCGAGGGCCCAAAGCTCGGCGCTCATTGCAGGGCAAAAGCCTCCAGCACTTCGTAAATGGACCCGGCGGCCTGGGGGTGCGAGCGCACCAGCGTGAACTCGTGCACCGGCCAGTCGATCGGAGGAAGTGCAGGAAGCATGCCCGGCGGCGGCGCCTTGCGTGCGAGCGTCACGTGCGCGACGAACGGACGCCGCTCGAGGATGAACTCGGCGCGGAACAGCTCGAGGTGCAGCGATTGCACCAGGGACTCGAGCGCCGGAGGCGTCGCGCGCGGTCCGGCCCAGACGATCTCGCTACGCCTCCAGTAGCGCGCCTGCTCGAGCGGCAGACGGTGCGGTGCGCCGCGCGCCCGCCGCGCGGCGGCGGCTGCCGGCGCGGCCTGCGCCGCGCCGAGAAAGGCGAGCGTGAGGTGGATGTTCTGCGCCGGCACGGGCCGCCCGCCGAGCGGCGCAGCCCAGCCGGCGAGCGCGCGTGCCGCCTCGAGCGGAGGCCAGAGCGCAAAGAACAGCCGCATCTATTCAAGCAGGGCGATGGCCTGCGCGGCGATGCCTTCGCCGCGCCCGGTGAAGCCCAGGCGCTCCGTGGTGGTGGCCTTCACGTTGACGGCACCGGGCGCGATGCCGAGGTCGGCGGCGATGTGCTCGACCATGCGCGGCACGTGCGGCGCCATGCGCGGCGCCTGGGCGATGATGGTGGCGTCGACATTCAGCACCCGGAAGCCCGCTTCACGCACCTTGCGCGCCACCTCGCGCAGGAGGGAGCGGCTGTCGGCGCCGCGGTACGCCGCCTCGGTATCGGGAAAATGGCGCCCGATGTCGCCCAGGCCCGCCGCGCCGAGCAGCGCATCGCAGATCGCGTGCAGCAGCACGTCGGCGTCCGAGTGGCCTTCGAGGCCGCGCTCGTGCGGAATGTGCACGCCGCCGATCACCAGGCGCCGCCCCGGCACCAGCGCATGCACGTCGAATCCCTGCCCCACCCTCATGCGCGCCTCGCGAGAATGGCCTCGGCGATGGCGAGATCCGCCGGCCAGGTGACCTTCAGGTTTTCCCGGCTGCCGGGGACGAGCCTCGGCTGCAGGCCGAGCTGCTCCACGGCAGCAGCCTCGTCCGTGACGACACCGTGCGCCCGGCGCAGCGCCTGCAGCAGCAGCGCGGCCCGGAACATCTGCGGCGTCTGGGCGAGCCACAGCTGCGCGCGGTCCTCGGTCGCCACGACGCGGCCGCCGGCGCCGCGCTTCACCGTATCGTCCGCAGGCAGCGCGAGGATGCCGCCGACGCTGTCGCCCTCGCACTCCCGGATGAGCGCGCGCAGGTCCTGCTCGGGCAGGCATGGCCGGGCGGCGTCGTGCACCAGGATCCACTCGTCGCCGATCGCGCCGCGGGCGGCCATCAGCCCGTTGTGCACCGACTCGCGCCGCGACGCGCCGCCGCAATAGAGCGGCTCGAGGCGGTGCTCGAACGCGCGCCAGTCGTGCCGCCGGAATTCCTGGTCTCCCGGGGCGAGCACCAGGAACACGCACTCGACCGGCGGCATGCAAACTGCTCGGATCGCGTGCCACAGCATCGGCCGGCCGGCGAGCGGCGCGTATTGCTTGGGCTGCGGCGACGCCATCCGGCTGCCGTGCCCCGCGGCGGGAATGAGGGCGAACATTCTTTTGGAAAATCAGGACGATATAATTACACGCTTTTCTGCCTCGATGCATCGCGATTCACTTCCCGCGCGCAGGCGCTTCACCCGGCTCGCCGGCTCGGCGGACGCGCTGGCGCTGGCGCGCCTCGCGGCCGCCGAAAAACCCATCGTCGTGATCAGCGCCACGGCGCTCGACGCGCAGAGGCTCGTGGACGAGATCGGCTGGCTCGCGCCCGGGCTGCGGGTGTGCCTGCTGCCCGACTGGGAGACGCTGCCCTACGACCAGTTCTCGCCGCACCAGGACCTCGTCTCGGAGCGCCTGGCGACGCTCTATCGCATCCAGCGCGCCGACTTCGACGTCGCGGTGGTGCCGGCGCCCACGGCGCTCGTGCGCCTGTGCCCCCCCGCGTACCTCGCGGGGCACACGTTCTTCCTGCAGCAGGGCGAGCGGCTCGACCTCGAGCAGCTGAAAGTCCAGCTCGTGACCGCGGGCTACCAGCACGTGACCCAGGTCGTCGCCCCCGGCGAAGTGTGCTTCCGCGGCGGTCTCGTCGATCTTTTCCCGATGGGCAGCGCGCTGCCTTACCGCATCGACCTCGACGACGAGCGGGTCGACGCCATCAAGACGTTCGACGTGGACTCCCAGCGCACGCTCTACGCGGTGAAGGAGATCCGACTGCTCCCGGCGCGCGAGTTCCCGCTCGACGAGGCCGGGCGGCTGCGGTTTCGCACGCGCTGGCGCGAGCTCTTCGAGGGCGACCCGTCGAAGAAGCGGCTTTACCGCGACGTCTCCAACGGCATCCCGGCGGCGGGCATCGAGTACTACCTGCCGCTCTTCTTCGAGTCGGTGGCGACGCTCTTCGACTACCTGCCGGCCGGCGTCACGCTCGCCCTGCACCATGACGTCTCGGGGGCCATCGACGAGTTCTGGCGCGACGCGGCGCTGCGTCACAAGATGGCCGGCGGCGATCCCGATCGGCCGCTGCTCGCGCCGTCGCAGCTGTTCGTTCCCGCCGAGGAATTCTTCCTGCGGGCGCGCGACTTCGCGCGCGTCGATCTCGTCGCCTCCGACGAGGCGGCGCGCAACCCGCTGGTTTCGGCGTCTCCGCTGCCGCCGGTGGCGGTCGACCGCCGGGCGCAGGATCCGCTCGCCGCGCTGAAGCGCTTCCTCGAGGGCTCGCGCCTGCGAGTGCTGGTGGCAGCCGAATCGCCCGGACGGCGCGAGACCATGGCGGCGTACTTTGCCGAGTACGGGCTCGCGACCGTCGCCTGCGCCGGCTTCGAGGAGTTCCTGCGCTCGGACGCGGCGCTGTCGCTGTGCGTGAGCCCGCTCGCGCACGGCTTCACCGTTGCCGACGAGGGCTGGGCGGTCGTCACCGAGGCGGAGCTCTATGCCGGCGTGGTGCGCCGGCGGGGCCGCGCCGCGGAGAAGCGCACGTCGGTGGAGGGCATGCTGCGCGACCTCTCGGAGCTCAAGGTGGGCGACCCGGTGGTCCACGAGCAGCACGGCATCGGCCGCTACCAGGGGCTGGTGGCGCTGGAGCTCGACGAAGGCAAGAGCGAATTCCTGCTGCTGCAATACGAGGGCGGCGACAAGCTCTACGTGCCGGTGTCGCAGCTCGGCGTGATCGGACGCTACAGCGGGGCGCAGCCCGAGGAGGCGCCGCTGCACAAGCTGGGCAGCGGGCAGTGGGACAAGGCCAAGGCGCGCGCCGCCCGGCAGGTGCGCGATACCGCGGCTGAGCTCCTCGCGCTGTACGCCAAGCGCGCGGCGCGCCAGGGCCACGCCTTCGCGCTCAGGCCGCACGATCTCGATGCCTTTGCCGAGGGCTTCGGCTTCGAGGAAACGCCGGACCAGGCCGCCGCCATCGAGGCGGTCGTCGGCGACATGGCCTCGGGCAAGCCGATGGATCGGCTGGTCTGCGGTGACGTGGGCTTCGGCAAGACCGAGGTGGCGCTGCGCGCGGCCTTCATCGCGGTGGCCGACAACAAGCAGGTGGTGATCCTGTGCCCGACCACCCTGCTCGCCGAGCAGCATTTCCAGACCTTCAGCGACCGCTTCGCCGACTGGCCGGTGCGCATCGCCGAGCTGTCGCGCTTTCGCAGCGCAAGAGAGACGACGTAAACCCTCCGCAAGCTGGAAAGCGGCGAAGTCGACATCGTCATCGGCACGCACAAGCTGCTCTCGAGGGAGGTCCGGCTCGCCCGCCTGGGGCTGGTGATCATCGACGAGGAGCATCGCTTCGGCGTGCGCCAGAAGGAAGCGATGAAGCGCCTGCGCGCCGAGGTCGACGTGCTGACGCTCACCGCCACGCCGATTCCGCGCACGCTCGCGCTGTCGCTCGAGGGCATCCGCGACTTCTCGGTCATCGCCACCGCGCCGCAGAAGCGCCTCGCGATCAAGACCTTCGTCGCGCCGTGGTCCGAGGGCCTCATCCGCGAGGCGGTGATGCGCGAGCTGAAGCGCGGCGGCCAGGTGTACTTCCTGCACAACGAGGTCGATTCGATCGAGCGGATGGCGGAGCGGCTGCGGCGCCTCCTCCCGGAGGCCCGGCTCGCGATCGCCCATGGCCAGATGGCCGAGCGCGAGCTCGAGCGGGTGATGCGCGACTTCACCGCGCAGCGCTTCAACCTGCTGCTGTGCTCCACCATCATCGAAACCGGCATCGACATCCCGACGGCCAACACCATCGTCATCAACCGCGCCGACAAGTTCGGCCTCGCCCAGCTCCATCAACTGCGCGGGCGCGTGGGCCGCTCGCACCATCAGGCCTACGCGTACCTGCTCACGCCGCCGGAAGAGGCATTGAACAAGAATGCCGTCAAGCGGCTGGAGGCCATCCAGGCGATGGAGGAGCTCGGCTCCGGGTTCTACCTGGCGATGCACGACCTCGAGATCCGCGGCGCCGGCGAGATCCTCGGCGAGGAGCAGTCGGGCGAGATCCAGGAAGTCGGCTTCTCCCTCTATGCGCGCATGCTGGAGCGCGCGGTGCGCAACCTCAGGGCCGGCAAGGCGGCCGACGTGGAGGGGACCGTCGACGTCACCACGGAAGTCAACCTCCACGTGCCGGCGCTGCTGCCGGAGAGCTACTGCAGCGACGTGCACGAGCGCCTCGCCCTGTACAAGCGCCTCGCCGACGCCGAGACGGGCGAGCAGCTCGACGCGCTGCGCGAGGAGCTGGTCGACCGCTTCGGCGAGCTCCCCGAGCCGGCGCGCGCGCTCATCGAGTGCCACCGCGTGCGCATCGCCGCGCGGCCGCTCGGCGTGGCGCGCGTCGATGCCACGCACGAGGCGGTGCAGCTGCAGTTCGTCAAGAACCCGCCGCTCGACGGCGCCCGGGTGATCGAGTTCGTGCGCCGCAAAGGCCGCCAGGCGCGCCTCGCCGGTCCGGACCGGCTGCGCGTGGAGGCGAAGCTCCCGGCCTGGCAGGAGCGCGCCGCCTGTGTGCGCGACATGCTGCGCCAGCTCGCCGCCTAAAGAAGAATGGGGACGGACCCTGTTTCGGGGCTGAGCCTGGTCGTGCAGGGCCCCACGCTGTCGGAGGCGGACCTCCAGGGGCTTTCGGCGCTCGCGCGGCCGCGGAGCGTGGAGCGGATCGCCGAACGCGCCTGCCGCCTGCGCGGGGCGGCCAGGATGGACGCCGTGGCCCCGTATTGCGACGCGCGCCGGATCGACCACGCGTGGATCCCGGCCGGGCGGCGCTTCGCCGAGCTCAAGCTCCTCGCCATGGACATGGATTCGACGCTGATCACGATCGAATGCATCGACGAGCTCGGCGATCTCGCCGGCAAGAAAGCCGAGATCGCCGCCATCACCGAAGCGGCCATGCGCGGCGAGGTCGACTTCCGCGGCGCCCTGCGCCGGCGGGTGAAGGCGCTCGCCGGGCTGCCCGAGGCGGCGCTCGAGCGGGTCTACGAGGAGCGCCTGCGCCTTACCCCCGGGGCGGAGGCGCTGCTCGAGCGCTGCAAGCGCCACGGCGTGCGGCTGCTGCTCGTCTCGGGGGGCTTCACCTTCTTCAC
>DATLGR010000402.1:0-8484 GCA_035540415.1 Burkholderiales bacterium
TGTATTTCGTCTCCGGCGGTTCCGAGGCGATGGAAGCGGCGCTGAAGCTCGCGCGCCAGTACTTCGTCGAGAAAGGCGAGCCGCAGCGCGCGCACATCATCGCGCGCCGCCAGTCCTACCACGGCAACACGCTCGGCGCGCTGGCCGCCGGCGGCAACGCGGCCCGCCGACGGCAGTTCGAGCCGCTGCTGGTCGAGGCGACGCACGTCTCGCCCTGCTACGCCTACCGTGGCAGGCGTGCCGGCGAGTCCGACACCGCCTACGGCGAGCGCCTGACGGCCGAGCTGGAGGCTGAGATCGCCCGCCTGGGCGGCGGCAATGTCCTCGCCTTCGTCGCCGAGACGGTGGCCGGCGCGACGCTCGGCGCGGTGCCGCCGGTGCCGGGCTACTTCCGCCGCGTGCGCGAGATTCTCGACCGCCACGGCATCCTGCTCATCCTCGACGAGGTCATGTGCGGCATGGGCCGCTGCGGCACGCTGTGGGCCTTCGAGGAGGAGGGGGTGGTGCCCGACCTCGTCGCGGTGGCCAAGGGCCTCGGCGCGGGCTACCAGCCCATCGGCGCGTTGCTCGTGTCGCGGCGCGTCTACGAGGCGGTCGTGTCGGGCAGCGGCTTTTTCCAGCACGGGCACACCTATATCGGGCACGCCGCCGCCTGCGCCGGCGCGCTCGCGGTGCAAAAGCGCCTGCACGAGGACGGGGTGCTCGCCCGCGTGAAGCCGCTCGGCGCGAAGCTCGAGGCGCGGCTGCGCGCCGCGTTCGGCGAGCATCCGTTCGTGGGCGACATCCGCGGCCGGGGGCTTTTCTGGGGCCTGGAGCTCGTCGCCGACCGCGCGAGCCGGCAACCCTTCGACCCGCGCCGGCGCCTGCACGCGCGGCTGCGGCTCGAGGCCATGCGCCAGGGGCTCCTCGTGTACCCAATGGGCGGCACCGCCGACGGCACGGCGGGCGATCACGTCCTCCTCGCCCCTCCTTTCATCGCCGAGGAAGCCCAGCTCGATGAGCTTGTGGCTAAACTAGGCGCCGCCATCCAGGCTACCGTCACCATCGAGGAGAGACAGACATGAGGCTTTGCACCGCGGCGGCGCTTGCCGCCGGCCTGCTCGCCGCCGTTCCCGCGGCCCAGGCGCAGCAGAAGTTCGTCACCATCGGCACCGGCGGCGTCACCGGCGTGTACTACCCCGCGGGCGGCGCGATCTGCCGGCTGGTCAACAAGGACCGCGCGAAGCACGGCATCCGCTGCTCGGTGGAGTCGACCGGCGGCTCGGTGTTCAACGTGAACACCATCCGCTCGGGCGAGCTCGACCTCGGTGTCGCGCAGTCCGACGTGCACTTCAACGCGATGAAGGGCGCGGCGCAGTTCCAGAAGGACGGCCCGTACACGGAGCTGCGCTCGGTGATGGCGCTGCATCCGGAGCCGGTGACCGTCATGGGCCGGCGCGAGCTCAACGCCAAGTCGCTTGCCGACTTCAAGGGGCGGCGCTTCAACGTCGGCAATCCCGGCTCCGGCACGCGCGCCACGGCGGAGGAGCTGTTCGCCGCCATGGGCTGGAAGCTGGGCGACTTCGCGCTCGCCTCCGAGCTGCGCGCCGACGAGCACGGCCCGGCGCTGTGCGACGGGCGCATCGACGGCTTCCTCTACCTCGTCGGCCATCCCTCGGCCAACATCCAGGACCCGGCCACGGTCTGCGGCGCGCGCCTGGTCAACGTCACCGGCCCGGCAGTGGACAAGCTCGTGAAGCAGCATCCCTATTACGCGTACGCCACCATCCCGGGCGGCATGTATCCGGGCAATCCGGACGACATCCGAACCTACGGCGTGCTCGCCACGATCGTGTCCTCGGCCAAGGTTCCGGCCGACACGGTGTATGCGGTGACGCGCGCGGTGTTCGAGAACTTCGACGAGTTCCGCAAGCTGCACCCGGCCTTTGCCGCGCTCAAGCCCGAGAACATGGTGCGCGACGGCCTCTCGGCGCCGCTGCACGACGGCGCGGCGCGCTACTACAAGGAGAAGGGCTGGCTGAAGTGAGCTGAACGTGGCGCGGGCCGACCTCGACCAGCTCGTCGCCGACACCGACACCGGCGGCCGTGCGGCCGCCGGCGCCGTCGGGGGGCTCGTGTTCACGGTCGCGGTCGCCTGGTCGCTGTTCCAGCTCTGGTACGCCTCGCCGCTGCCCTTCGTGCTCGGCTGGGGGGTGCTGAACGACACCGAGGCGCGCTCGCTGCACCTCGGCGTGGCGATGTTCCTCGCGTTCCTCTGCTTCCCGCTCGTCTCGGCGCAGAGAAAGCGCATTCCCGCCTACGACTGGGTGCTCGCGGTCGCCGGCGCCTTCGCCGGCGCCTACTTCCTCCTCTTCTACGCCGAGCTCGCCACGCGGCCGGGGCGGCCGACGCTGCAGGACATCGTGGTCGCCTCCGCCGGGCTCGTGCTGCTGCTCGAGGCGACGCGCCGCGCGGTCGGCCTGCCGATGACGCTCCTCGCGCTCGTCTTCCTCGCCTACATCCTGCTCGGCCGCTACGCGCCCGACGTGATCGCGCACCGCGGCGCTTCCTGGGACCGCATGCTCACGCACCAGTGGCTCACCACCGAGGGCGTGTTCGGCGTGGCGCTCGGGGTGTCCGCCGGGTACATCTTCATCTTCGTGCTGTTCGGCTCGATGCTCGACCGCGCCGGGGCCGGCAACTACCTCATGCAGGTGTCGTTCGCCACCCTCGGCCATTTGCGCGGCGGGCCGGCCAAGGTGGCGGTGGTGTCTTCGGGCCTGAACGGCCTCATTTCGGGCTCGTCGGTGTCGAACGTGGTCACTGGCGGCATCTTCACCATTCCGCTCATGAAGAAGGCGGGCTACGGCGGCGTCAAGGCGGGCGCGATCGAGACCTCGTCGTCGGTGAACGGCCAGATCATGCCGCCGGTGATGGGCGCGGCCGCCTTCCTGATGGTGGAGTACGTCGGCATTCCCTACGTCGAGGTGATCAAGCACGCCTTCCTGCCGGCGCTGATTTCCTACATCGCGCTCTTCTACATCGTGCACCTCGAGGCGCTGAAGCTCGGCATGCAGCCCGCGGCGCGCGCGAGCGACCGGCCGCTCGGGCAGCGCGCGATCGGCTGGGCGCTGGGCATCAGCGGCACCGTGGCGGTGTGCGGGGCGATCTACTACGTCGCGCAGGGGGTGCAGCAGGCCTTCGGCGCCGCGGCGCCCTGGCTGCTCACCGCGGGGCTCGCCGCGCTCTACGTCTACGCGCTCTTCCTCGCGGCGCGCGCGCCCGATCTGCCCACCGAGATCGACGTCGAGCGCCCGGTGCTGCCCGACACCTGGCCAACGGTGAAGGCGGGGCTGCACTTCCTCATCCCGATCGGCGTGCTGATCTGGTGCCTGATGATCGAGGAGCTCTCGCCGGCGCTGTCCGCGTTCTGGGCCACCGCCACGCTGATGGGGCTCATGGCCACGCAGCGGCCGCTCACGGCGCTCTTCCGCGGCGCGGGCTCGCCGGCGCGGGAGTTCCTGCGGGGCCTCGGCGACGTGGTGCACGGCCTCAACGCCGGCGCGCGCAACATGATCACCATCGCCATCGCGACCGCCACCGCGGGCATCATCGTGGGCGCCATCACGCTCACGGGGCTGGGCTTTCGCATGACCGACTTCGTCGAGCTCGTGTCGCAGGGCAACGTGGTGCTGATGCTGCTCTTCACCGCGTTCCTGTGCCTGGTGCTCGGCCTGGGCGTGCCCACCACGGCCAACTACATCCTCGTCGCGACCCTCATGGCGCCGGTGGTGGTCGAGCTTGGCGCGCGCGCCGACATCGTGATCCCGCTCATCGCGGTGCATCTGTTCGTCTTCTACTACGGGATCATGGGCGACATCACGCCGCCGGTGGGTCTTGCGACCTTCGCCGCCGCCGCCATCTCGGGCGAGGACGCGATCAAGACCGGGCTGCAGGGGGCGGTGTACGCGCTGCGCACGGTGGTGCTGCCCTTCGTGTTCGTCTTCAACCCGATGCTGCTGCTCATCGACGTGAGCGGCTGGATCGAGGTGGCGCTGGTCGCGCTCGCGGCCACGGCCGCCTCGCTCGTCTTTGCCGCCGCGACGCTCGGCTGGTTCCGCACCCGCTGCCGCTGGTGGGAGATCGGCGCGCTGCTGCTCGCCACCTTCGCGCTGTTCCGCCCGAACTACTTCATGGACCGGCTCTACGCGCCCTACACCGAGGTGCCCGCGGGCGAGATCCTGAAGGTGGCCGAGAAGCTGCCCGAGAACGCGCGCCTCGTGCTCGTGATCGAGGGCACCACCCTCGAAGGCGACGAGCTGCGCAAGACCGTGGCGGTGCAGCTCACCGAGCCGGGGCCGGCGGCGAAGCGCCTCGCCGAGGCCGGCCTCTCGGTCTCGGTGTTCGGCAACACCGTGCGCGTCACCGCGGTGCGCTTCGGCAGCCGCGCGCGCCGCTCGGGCTTCGAGCAGGGCTTCCAGGTGGCCGCCGTGAAGGTGCCCACCGATCGGCCCTCCGAGCACTGGATCTACCTGCCGGCGCTCGCGCTGGTGGGCTTCGTCTGGCTCATGCAGGGCCGCCGCGAGCGCGCCTTGGTCGGGAACGGAGCCCGGGCTCCGTCCCCCTGAGCTCGGCCTGGAGCTTCACCCCCTCGGCCTGCAGGTAGTCGAAAAAGCTGCGCGCCGCCTGCGAGAGCGGACGCCCGGCGCGGTGCACGATGTACCAGGAGCGCCGGATCGGCAGGTGCTGCACGTCGAGCACCGCGAGCTCGCCGCGCCTCGCCTCGGCGCTCAACGCATGCAGCGAGAGCAGTGAAAGGCCGAGTCCGCCGGCCACCGCCTGCTTGATCGCCTCGTTGCTGCCGAGCTCCATGCGCACCTTCAGCCGCAGGCCGTGCTCCTTCAAAAAGCGCTCGCAGGCCATGCGCGTGCCCGAGCCGCGCTCGCGCAGCATGAACGGCTCCTCGGCGAGCCGCGCGAGCGGGAGGCGCCGGCGCCCGGCGAGGGGATGCCCGACCGGTGCGACGGCCACGATGGGGTTCTCGGCGAAGGGCACGCGCACGAGGTCCATGCCCGCCGGCGGCACGCCCATGATGTAGAGGTCGTCGTCGTTGCGGGTGAGCCGGTTGACGATCTCGGCGCGATTGCCGACATCGAGCGCCACGTCGATTCCGGGGTGCGCCTTCATGAACGGGCCGAGGAGGCGCGGCACGAAGTACTTGGCGGTGGTGACTACCGACACCTTGAGCCGGCCGCGCTCCAGCCCTTTCAGCTCGGCAAGCCGCGTCTCGAGCCGCTCGAGGCTGCGGCTCATCTCGCGCGCCGCCTCGGCGACCAGCGCGCCGGCCTCGGTGAGCGCAAGCCCCTGCGGCGAGGGCTCGAGCAGCGGCACGCCCACGGCCTGCGCGACCTGGCGCACCTGCACCGAGACGGTGGGCTGCGCGAGGTGCAGCTCCTCGGCGGCGCGGCTGAAGCTGCCGCGGCGCGCCACCGCCTCGAAGGCGCGCAGCTGGCGCAGCGTGAGGTGCAGCGAGGAGCTGGGCATAGACGAACGCTATATGGGATATCCGATGATTTCATTTTACGCTATACCCCGCGCCGCGTAGCATGCGCCGCCATGGCCTCCAACCTGCTCGCCGCGCCGCTGCTCTTCTTCGCCCTGGGCGTGCTCTCGCGCGTGGTGCGCTCCGACCTCGGCATCCCGCCGGCGCTGGTGCGGGCCCTCTCCCTCTATCTCCTGGCGGGCATCGGCCTGCACGGCGGCGCCGAGCTGGCGCGCAGCGGCCTCGGCACGGTGATCGCTCCCGCGGCGGCGGCGCTCGCGCTCGCCTTCGCCACGCCGCTCGTGGCCTACGCCCTGCTGCGCCGTGCGCTGCGTCTGGACGGCTTCAACGCCGCGGCGATCGCGGCGCACTACGGCTCGGTCAGCATCGCCACCTTCCTCGCCGCGGCAGCCTACCTGCAGGCGCGCGGCCACGACTACGAGGCCGCCGCGGTGGTGATGCTCGCGCTCATGGAGGCGCCCGCGATCCTCGTCGGGCTCGCGCTCGCGGTGCGCCTGCGCGCGCGGCAATCGGAAGCGCCGCGTCTGGGCAGCGTGCTCGGGCAGACGGTCACGCACGGCAGCGTGGTGCTGCTCTTCGGCACCATCGCGATCGGCGCGTTCGCCACGCCGGGCAGCCTCGAGACCGTGGAGCCGTTCTTCAAGACCATGTTCATGGGGGCGCTGTGCCTCTTCCTCGTGCAGATGGGCGTGGATGCGGCCGCCAAGCTGAGGGAGGCGCGCGCGGCGGCCGTGCCGCTCGTGGCGTTCGGCCTCGCCATGCCGCTCGCCATGGGCGCGGTGGGCGTCGCGGTGGGCCACTATCTGCTCGGGTTCAGCGTCGGGGGCACGACCCTCGTCGCCACGCTGGCCGCGAGCGCCTCTTACATCGCCGTGCCGCCGGCGATGCGCCTGGGCGTGCCCGAGGCGAACCCGTCGCTCTACCTCCTGCTCGCGCTGGGGGTCACCTTCCCGTTCAACCTGCTGGTCGGCGTGCCGCTCTTTCACTGGGCCGCGGGGATGCTCGCCGCCTGATCCGGCGGCACGGCGGTTGCTCCGCCGCGGCATGGACCGCGCGCTCAAGCGCCTGCCGCGCCACGTAGGGATCATTCCGGATGGAAACCGCCGCTGGGCGCAGGGAAGGGGACGCGCGAAGGGCGACGGCTACGAGGCCGGCATCGCGCCGGGCTTGCGCATGCTGCGCTTCTGCCGCGAGCTCGGCATCGAGGAGTTGTCGGTGTACGGCTTCACCAAGGAAAACGTGCGCCGGCCGTCCGACCAGGTGCACGCGTTCAGCGCCGCGTGCGTCGCGCTTGCCTGCCGCGCCGTGGAGGAAGGCGCGGCGCTGCGCGTGATCGGCGACACGCGCTCGCCCGTTTTTCCGCGGGAGCTGCTTTCCTTCGCCCAGGCGCGCACGCCGGGCGCTCCACGCCTGAACCTGCTCGCGAACTACGGGTGGCAATGGGACGTGGCGGGGCTGCCTCGAGGGCTGCGCTCGGCGGACGCCTCGCGCGTGGACCTCGTCGTGCGCTGGGGCGGCCGGCGGCGGCTGTCGGGCTTCCTGCCCATCCAGTGCGCCTACGCCGACTTCTACGTGATCGACACCCTGTGGCCCGACATGCGCGAGGAAGAGCTCGTCGACGCGCTCGTCTGGTATGAGTCGCAGGACGTGACCCTCGGCGGCTGAAACAGGGTACGTCCCGGATTTTGCCGTTCGCCCTACTGGGCGACGATGAGGCTGGCGAGGCGCGCGGGGTCGGCGAGGAGCTCGGCGCTGGGGCCGTAGTGCGACACGCGGCCGCGATTGAGCACCAGCACCTGCTCGGTCACGCCCAAGGCGACGCGCGCGTGCTGCTCGACCAGCACGACCGCGAGCGCGCTCTGGGCAATGAGCTCGCGCAAGGACTTGAGCAGCATCTCCACGATGATGGGCGCGAGGCCCTCGAGCGGCTCATCCAGCAGCAGGAGCGACGGGTTTCCCATGAGCGCGCGCCCGATGGCGAGCATTTGCTGCTCGCCGCCGGAGAGCTGGTTGCCCATCGCGGGGCGCCGCTCGGCCAGGCGCGGGAAGAGCTCGTAGACGCGGGCGACGTTCCAGGGGCCGGGGCGCGCCGCGACGGCGAGGTTCTCGTGCACGCTGAGCGAAGGAAAAATGAGCCGCTCCTGCGGCACATAGCCCATGCCGAGGCGTGCCCGCTCGTACACCGGCAGCGCCGAGACTTCGCGGCCCGCGAACCGGATGCTGCCGCCGTGGAAGGTGGTGTGGCCCATCAGGGTGGCGAGCAGCGTGGTCTTGCCCACGCCGTTGCGGCCGAGCACGGCGAGCGAGCCGCGCTCGGCGAGCGCGACGTCGAGGTCCTCGAGCACCACGGTTTCGCCGTAGCCGGCGCGCAGCCGCCCCACCTGCAGGAGCTCAGCCATGGCGCTGCTCGCCGAGATAGACCTGGTGCACGCGCGGGTCGCGGCCGATCGCCTCGGGCGGGCCTTCGACCAGCACTTCGCCCTGCACGAGCACGGTGATGCGCCGCGCGAAGCGGAACACGAGGTCCATGTCGTGCTCGATGATGAGGATGGCGATCTCGGGCGGCAGCCGCTCGAGCACCTCGAGGATGCGCTCGGACTCGACCGAAGGCACGCCGGCGGCCGGCTCGTCGAGCAGCAGCACCCTGGGCCGCAGGCCGAGCGCGATGGCGATCTCCACCAGGCGCTGCTTGCCATAGGGGAGATCGGCGACGCGGGTGCCCGCATCGTGCGCCAGGCCGAGCGTGGCGAGCAGCTCCAGGCTCTCCTCCGTCACCTCGCGGTGCGCGGCCGCGGGCCGCCAGAAGCGCTGCGCCACGCCGCGGCGCTCGGCCACGGCGAGGGCGACGTTGTCGAGCACCGGCAGCTGGTTGAAGAGGGTGTTGATCTGGAAGGTGCGCCCCAGCCCCCGCCTGACGCGCCCCGCCTGGCGCACGCCCGTGA
>DATLGR010000403.1:0-4019 GCA_035540415.1 Burkholderiales bacterium
GCGGCTGCTCGCTGCCGTTGACCCACACCTCGAAGGCGTGCGGCTGGCCGTTCTCGATGTGGCCGACGAACACCGCGAAGTGGTATTGCGGGTGCTCGATCATGTAGGTCCACGCGGGGTTGCCCGCGGCAAGCTCGGGCCGGCCGGGCCAGCGCAGCGAGGCGAGCACCGGCGCCGGCACGGACTTCACCGACAAGCGCCGGTTGACGTCGTCCTGGACGAAGTCCTGCGGCTTGTCGACCGAGAGCACCGAGCCGAGAACCTGGTTCGGCCGGTACGTCGCGAGCCCCTTCAGGCCCGACTTCCACGCGAGGAAATACAAATCCTGGAAGTCCGCGTACGGATAGTCCTCCGGCACATTCACGGTCTTGGAGATGCTGGTGTCGATGTACGGCGCCACGGCGGCCACCATCTCCTCGTGCGCGCGCGCCGAGATCTCGAGCGCAGTGACGAAGTAGGGCGGCAGCGCGTCCAGGCTGGCATTCGCGTCGCCGGCGGCGGCCTTGTAGCGGCGCCAGGCGTGATCCTCGACCGCGAACTCCTGCAGCGTGCCGTCAGCCATGCGCTTCTTGCGCGTGTACACCCACGAGAAGGGCGGCTCGATGCCGTTGGACGCGTTGTCGGCAAAGGCGAGGCTGATGGTGCCGGTGGGCGCGATGGACAGCAGGTGCGAGTTCCGGATGCCGGCTTTCTCGATCTGCTGGCGCAGCGCCGCCGGCAGCCGCGAGGCGAAACTGTTGCCGGCGAGGTAGAGGTCCGCGTTGAACAGCGGGAACGCCCCCCGCTCCTTCGCGAGCTCCACCGAGGCGCGGTAGGCATGGTCGCGCAGGCTCTCGGCAATGCGCGCCGCCATCGCGCGCGCCTCGTCGGTGTCATAGCGAAGCCGCAGCATGATCAGCGCGTCGCCCAGCCCGGTGAACCCCAGCCCCACCCGGCGCTTGGCCATCGCCTCGCGGCGCTGCTGCTCGAGCGGCCAGGCGGTCACCTCCAGGACGTTGTCGAGCATGCGCACGGCCACCTCCACCGTGCGGCCGAAGCGCTCGAAATCGAACGCGGCCTTCTCGAGGAAGGGGCTTTTCACGTACTTCGTGAGGTCGATCGAGCCCAGGCAGCAGCAGCCGTAGGGCGGCAGCGGCTGCTCGGCGCAGGGATTGGTCGCCTCGATGGCTTCGCAGTAGGCGAGGTTGTTGTCGCGATTGATGCGGTCGAGGAACAGGATGCCCGGCTCGGCGTGGTCGTACGTCGAGCGCATGATCTGGTCCCACAGGGCGCGAGCGCGCACGCGGCGGTACACCCACAGGCCGTCGGCGCGCCGCACGGCGGTGTCGCTCGGCCAGGGCTTGGCCTTGTGCACGAGCTCGATCTCCCGGTCGTGCTCCACCGCCGCCATGAACTCGTCGGTGACGCCGACCGAGACGTTGAAGTTCGACAGCTCGCCGTTGTCCTTGGCGTGGATGAAATCCTCGATGTCGGGATGGTCGCAGCGCAGCACGCCCATCTGGGCGCCGCGACGCGAGCCGGCAGACTCCACCGTCTCGCAGGACTGGTCGAACACCCGCATGTACGACACCGGGCCGCTCGCGCGCGAATGCGTGCCCTTGACTTCGGCGCCCTTCGGCCGGATCGCCGAGAAGTCGTAGCCCACGCCGCCGCCGCGGCGCATCGTTTCCGCCGCCTCCTGCAGCGCGGTGTAGATGCCCGGCTTGCCGTCGACCACCTCCGAGATGGAATCGCCGACGGGCTGCACGAAGCAGTTGATGAGCGTCGCCTGCAGGTTTACGCCGGCCGCCGAGTTGATCCGTCCGGCCGGGATGAAGCCGTCTTCCTGGGCCTGCAGAAAGCGCCGTTCCCAGGCCGCGCGCCGCTCCTCGGGCTCGACCTGGGCGAGCGCCCGAGCCACCCGGCGGCGCACTTCGAGAATGGTGGTCTCACCGTTCTTGGCGTACTTTTCCAGCAGCGCTTCGCGGCAGATTTCCTGCTCGGCGGTGTGGGCGGGATCGGCGAGGGCGCCGGGCTTGGGCAGTTCCATGAGGTGCCTTTTTATTGAGGGCTGGAAAAGGATAGCGGGTCGCGCGCGCTGCAGGGCGTCGGCGGCGAACTTTCTTTAACTTGCATGAATTTGCTTCTCTAAGCCGTTGAAAGTGAGAATGAAAAAAGCCTTCGTTCTCGCCCGGAGCGAGTACTGTTCATTCATTCAGTATAAGGGAAGAACCGCCGAGAGTGGGGCTCCGGCGGCATTCTAGAATCGACCTCGCCGATGTCCAAAGCTTTCGTTCGCGAAGACGCCGCCGAGCCCGAAGAACTCCCGGAGGGCCCGCGCCTGCCCGCCGGTGGCAAGAACTACATCTCGCCGGCGGGCTACGCCCGGCTCGAGGCGGAGCTGCGCCGGCTCGTGGAGGTGGAGCGCCCCGAGGTCGTGCGCACGGTCTCGTGGGCGGCCGCCAACGGCGATCGGTCCGAGAACGGCGACTACATCTACGGCAAGCGGCGCCTGCGCGAAATCGATCGCCGGGTCCGCTTCCTCATCAAGCGCCTGGAAGGCGCCGAGGTGGTGGGATCCGCAGGGCGCGATACGGACCAGATCTTCTTCGGCGCCCGCGTCCGGATCCGCGGCCGCGACGGCGAGCGCACCATCACCATCCTCGGCCTGGACGAGGTCGATCCGGGGCGCGGCATCGTGTCCTGGATGTCCCCGGTGGCGCGCGCGCTGCTCAAGGCGCGCGAGGGCGATGTGGTGACGCTGCGCACCCCGGCGGGCGAGGAGCGCCTGGAAATCCTGGAGGTGTCCTACCCCTGAGGGCCGGCGGGGTCGCGCTTCGCGTTGGGGGGCTCGCGCTGCTCGAACGGCAACGGGGCGCTCGGGCCGAGCGTGGGCTCCCGGCGTACATATTCCTGCGGCGCCCGGCGGCGGCCGAGGAAAAGCACGGCGATGAGAAGCAACAGGCCAAGGACGGCGTAGGCGGCGGACATGGGAAGGCATTTTGCGCGCGGCGGAGCGGCGCGCTAAGGAAATATGCACGTCCGTCCGGCTCCCCCCTGCCGGGCGGCCTATCGCTTGAAGTCGCCTCCGATCACCACGGCGAGGCGCGCCGGGTCCAGATGGCGCTTCATCGCGGCGTGTACCTCCGCGGGCGTGAGGGCGGCGATGCGGCGCTCGAGCTCGATGTCCCACTGGAACGTGCGCTTCGCGAACAGGTACGAGCCCAGACGGTGGGCGAGGGCGCGATCCTGGGTGCGCGCGAGGCGCCGTCCTTCGAGCAGCGCGGCCTTGCCGTTCGCCACCTCGACGTCGGTGAAGCCTTCGCGCACCGCGCGCGCGAGCTCCTCGCGCACCGCGAGCTGCACGCGCTCCAGGTTCTGCGGAGCGAAGATCGCGGCGATGCTCAGCCGCGCGGCGGGGTCGAACGAGCTCGCCTGGAAGGTGGAGTAAGTGCTGTACGACAGGCCTTCTTTCTCGCGGATGCGGTCGGGGAGGCGCGCGGTGGAGCCGCCGCCGAGCAGGTAGTTGGCGAGCACCAGCGCCGGGAAATCCGGATGGTCGTCTCGCATCGGCAGCGTGAGGCCGGCGCGCAGCACCGCGTTGGCCTTGTCGGGCGTGACCAGCCGCTCCTCCAGCGCGGGGCGGTCGAAGTGCCGCGACGGCACGCGCACGAACGGGCGGGGCGTCTTCCAGGGCCCGAGGAGCTCGTCGACGGCGCGCGCGAGCTCGTCTGGGTCGAAATCGCCGACGGCGGCGAAGTCCGCGCCCGTGGCCCCGAACAGCTCCCGGTAGCAGGAGACCGCATCCTCCAGGCGCGCGGCCTGGATGCGCGCAATGCGCTCCTCCACCGTCGGCGTGTAGTGCGGATGGCCTGGCGGGTAGGGCGCGAGGTGGCGCGCGAGGCGCACGCCCGCGAGCGCCGAGGGGTCGGTGCGCTGCGCCTGGGCCGAGGTGAGGGCGCCGCGCTTGAGCTCCTCGAACTCCGACGGGGCGAACGCCGGCTCGCGCAGCACCTCCGCCACGAGGCGCAACGCGGGAA
>DATLGR010000404.1:0-7476 GCA_035540415.1 Burkholderiales bacterium
GCTTTGCGCCGCCGCGGCGCCGGCGACGCTCGTCGCCAGCGCTACTAATGCACTTTTGATCATGACTCTCTCTCGACGACAAGGGGTGCGCGCGGTGCGCGCATCAGCCGCGCTCAGCGCGCGGCGCTCAATCGTGCGTCAGAGAGCGAGAGGCGGGCGGTCGAGCTCTTCCGGAAGGATCGGCACGCGCGCCTGCGCCACCGCGGCCGGCAGCTCAGGGCTCGCGAGGCTCGGCACGAGCGCCATCGGCGCGGCTGCCATGTGCCCCGCCGTGCAGCAGGCGGCGCACGGCGGGCAATGTGCCGTCTCGCCGGTGCCATCGGCGGGCTGCGATTCTTGATGGGACATGGCGTGGCCAGGCGCATGCCCGGGCTGGTGGTCGTGCGCCATGCCCGCTTCGTGATGACCCATCGCCATGCATACGCCGGCCGCCACGGCCGCCATCGCCTGCACGGGCAGCGCGAACACCAGCAACAGCACGATGAAAGGTCGGGCGATGCGAAGCATGGCGGCGGATTCTACCGCATTGCGATGTGATGGATGGTCATCGGGCTAGCCGCGTCGCCGCGGTACGACGGCTGGCGACGCGCCATTTTGCAGGTCCTCCAGGATAGGACACGCGGGTCGCTCGTCGCCGTGGCAGTGTCGCATCAGATGCTCGAGCGTCTTCAGCATCATCTCGAGCTCGCGGATCTTGCGCTCGAGCTCCTCGGCGTGCCGCCCGGCGATGTTCTTGACCGCCGCGCTCGACCGTGACCGGTTTTGCCACAGGCCCACGAGCTCCCGGATGTCATTCATCGGGAAGCCGAGCGCCCGAGCGCGGCGGATGAAGCGCAGCGTGTGCACCGCGGTCGGGCCGTAGACGCGGTAGTTCGCCGCCGTGCGCGCCGCCTTGGGCAGCAGGCCGATCGCCTCGTAGTGGCGGATCATCTTCACCGAGACGCCGCTCGCCTCGGCCGCCCGCCCGATGTCCATCAGCCCGCGGCTCATCGCCTCGGCGTGTTCCAGGGATTCCATCACTTTTCCCATGATCAATCCTCCCATGAGCCGGGAAGGTACCGTGCCGGCGGAGCTTCGACGCTACCACCATGGGAAGGTCAAGCCATTACTGTTGCGGAGTCAGGGTGAGCGTCGGCTCGGAAGCCACCACCTCCCCCTTCGCGCACTCCTGCTCCACCGGGAAGCGCACCGCACCCAGGCGCCTGGGAAGCACCATCATGAGCTGAAACTCGTCGAAATGCTCCTCCGCCAGCGGGCCACCTGTCCACGTCACCGCCTCCACCCGGTCCTTGAGGCGCGAGACCTCCATTTTCCAGCCGGATTTGGGCTGGGGCCGCGCCTGCGACACGCCTTCGGGCAGCTGCACTCGCAGGCGCACGGTCGGCGCGCCGTGGCACCCGCCGGCAACCCGGAACGTCGCCTTGAACTCCGTGCCCGATCTGGCCTGCGTCTGCTCGAGCGTCACGGCCGACCGAGCGCTGAGCGCAGGCAGGAGAAACAGCGCGAGTAACAGCCTGGTGATGTTCATTCGTGCACTCGGTAGCGTAAGGATCACCTTCAATCCTCCCGGCGCTTCGCGTGGATCATCGCGCCAGATACCCCGAATCGATGGGCAGCGTAATGCCGGTGATGCAGCGCGCGGCGGGGCTCACGAGGTAGAGGATGGCCGCGGCCACCTCGTCGGGCTCGGGCAGGCGGCCCAGCGGCGTGTGCTGCATCACCTTCGCCATCACCGCCTCGTTGGTGAAGATCGGCACGGTGAAATCCGTGCGGATGAAGGTGGGCGCCACTGCATTGACGCGGATCCCGTCCTCGGCCCATTCCAGCGCGAGCGCGCGCGTGAGGTTCACCACTGCGCCCTTGGAGGCCTGGTAGGAGGCGTTCGGGAAAATGCCGCCGGAAAGTCCCATGATCGAGGCGAGATTCACGATCGCCCCGCCGCCGCGGCGCTTGAGGTAGGGGTGCGCGAGGCGCGAGCACAGGAAGGTGGCGGTGAGGTTGAGCTCGATGACCGCGTCCCACTCCGCCTTGGCGAGCTCGACCGCGGGCTTACGCGTGGCGCGCCCGGCGTTGTTCACCAGGATGTCGATCTCGCCGATGCGCGCGAAGGCCGCACGCACCGCCTCCTCGTCGGTGACGTCGCAGCCCTCGGCGATGTCCAGCGAATGCGCCTGCGCGCCGTGGCGCCGCAGCATCGCGATCGTCGCCGCGCCGATGCCGCGCGCGCCGCCGGTCACCACCGCCACCTTGCCCGCCAGGTCGAAAAGCGCCATTGGAATTCGGGGTCAGGGTCGTAATTCTGGAAGGCGCTATGGTGCAACAACCCGGCGCGCGCTGCACAATTACGACCCTGACCCCGAATTACGACCTGGTGTTTCGCGACGCGCTGCTTGTGGACGGGCTGGGCTCGCCCGCCCGGCGGGGCGACCTCGCGGTGCGCGGCGAGCGCATCGCGGCGGTGGGCGAAGTGCCGGGCCGCGGCGCGGCCGAGATCGACGCCGGCGGCCTGGCCCTGATGCCCGGGATCATCGACAACCACACCCATTACGACGCCCAGATCACCTGGGACGCGCAGCTCTCGCCCTCGCCCAGCCTCGGCGTCACGACCGCCATCCTCGGCAACTGCGGGTTCACCATCGCGCCGTGCCGCAAGGCCGACCGCGAGCGCGTGATGCGCAACCTCACCCAGGTCGAAGGCATGTCGCTCGAGGTGCTCCGCCGCGGCATCCGCTGGGATTTCACCACGATCCCGGAGTATCTCGACGCGCTCGAGCGCCAGGGCGCGGCGGCGAACGTGGCCGTGTTCGCCGGGCACTCGTCGATCCGCACGTACGTCATGGGCGCGGCGGCGAGCGAGCGCCCCGCCACCGCCGCCGAGATCGGCGAGATGCGCCGCCTCGTGCTCGAGGCGATGGCGTCCGGGGCAATCGGGTTTTCCACCAGCACGTCGCCGGCGCACAACGGCGAAGGCGGCGTGCCGATGCCTTCGCGCCTCGCCGGCGAGGAGGAGCTGCGCGCGCTGGTCGGCTGCCTGCGCGAAGCCGGCCGGGGCGTCTTCATGCTGACCAAGGGCGGCCACACGAAAGTGTCGTTCCTCGAGGAGCTCGCGGCCGCCAGCGGCCGGCCGGTGGTCATCGCGGCGCTCCTGCATAACAGCACCAACCCCCAGGCGGTGTTCCAGGACCTGGAGGAGATCCGCGCGGCGAATGCGCGCGGCCGGCGCCTCGTCGGCGCGATGTCGTGCTGCCCGCTCGCCATGGATTTCACGCTGCGCTCGCCCTACACCTTCGAGGGCCTGGCGTCGTGGCAGCCCGCGCTTCCCCTGAAAGGCCCTGCGTACGCGTCGATGCTGCGCGAACCGGCCTTTCGCGATTCGGTGCGCAAGGAGCTGGCGCAGCCGGCGCACTTTCGCCTCTTCAACGGCGAATGGGACAAGGTGCACGTGGTGGAGTCGCGCGACAAGGCGCTCGAGCAGCGCTCGATCGCCGAGCTGGCGCGCCAAGCGCACCAGGACCCGCTCGACTTCATGCTCGAGCTCGCACTGCGGGAGGAGCTCGACACCGTCTTCAGCGCGCTGCTCCTCAACTCGGACGAGGAGGCGGTCGGGCGCATGCTCCAGCACCCGCACAGCCTCGTGTCGCTCTCCGACGCCGGCGCGCATCTCACCTTCTTCAACGACGCGGGCTTCGGGCTGCATTTGCTCGGCCATTGGGTGCGGCGGCGCGGCCGCCTGTCGCTCGAGGACGCGGTGCGCCGCCTCACCAGCCAGCCGGCGCAGCTCTTCGGCTTGCGCGGGCGCGGCGCGCTCACGCCGGGGCACTATGCCGACCTGCTCCTTTTCGACCCGGCGCGGGTGGACCGGGGACCGAAGCAGCGCCTGTTCGACCTGCCGGGCGCTCATCCGCGCCTCAGCACGGCGCCGGTGGGCGTCGAGGGGGTGTGGGTCAACGGCGTGCGTCTCGATGGGCGCACGCGCCCGGGGCGCCTGCTGCGCGACGCCTCGTAGTCGCAGCCCGACAAGTAAATCGCTGTATGAACAAGGGCTTGCCCCTCCCGCCCCAGAGCCGCCGTCGTGCGGCAGCGACACGGCGCCCCAGCGCCTTTGAAAAAGTGTCCGGCGCGTCAATGACTTAGTGGCAGGTACGGTTCGTGCGTACGACCACGCGCTGTCCCCCCTATTACTACGACGAGGGAGTCGAGAGTGCTACAGAAAGACGGGTTCTTCCGCCGGCGCGAGGAAAATCAGTACGCGAAGCAGGCCACACCTACCACCACCCCCGCGCCCGCGGCGAACGCCGCGCCGGCCATCCCGGAACCGGCCCCCGCCGCGCGCGCCGAGGCGCGCGACGAGCGCCAGGCGAAGCTCGTCGTCGGCCCCCAGATCAAGATCAAGGGCGTCGAGATCAGCGACTGCGATACGCTGGTGGTCGAGGGCCGCATCGAAGCGACGCTCGACTCGCGCGTGCTCGAGATTACGGAGCACGGCGTGTTCCAGGGCACGATCGCGGTGGACAACGCCGAGATCCACGGCCGCTTCGACGGCGAGCTCACGGTGCGCAAGCAGCTCATCATCCACGGCACCGGCAAGGTCTCGGGCAAGATCCGCTACGCCAAGATCAAGGTCGAGGAAGGCGCCGAGCTTGCGGGCGAAATCTCCGTGCTCGACAAATCGACCGCCTCGATCGGCGTGCCGGGCCGCCGCGCGAACGCCGCGTAAGGGTTCGCTATAGTCGGGGGGCATGAGCGAGCCCCTCGATCTTGTCATCCGCAACGCCGTCGCCGTTACGGCGGCCGACGTGCATCGTTGCGACATCGGCGTTCGCGGGGGCCGCATCGCGGCCCTCGCCGAGCGCCTCGGCCCGGCGCGCCGCGAGATCGACGCGGCCGGCCGCACCGTGCTGCCCGGCGGGGTGGACGGGCATTGCCACCTCGACCAGCCGCTGCCCGCGCCGATGCGCCTGGCCGACGACTTCGAGAGCGGCACGCGCTCGGCCGCCTGCGGCGGCACCACCACCGTGATTCCGTTCGCCGCCCAGGAGAAGGGCGGCTCGCTCGCCGCCGCGGTCGCGGACTACCACCGGCGCGCCGCGGGCAGGGCGTGCATCGACTACGCGTTCCACCTCATCGTCTCGGATCCGACCGAGCGCGTGCTGCGCGAGGAGCTGCCGCAGCTCGTGCGCGCGGGCTGCACCTCGATCAAGGTCTACATGACCTACGATATCCTCAAGCTGTCCGACCGGCAGCTGCTGGACGTGCTGGAGGTGGCACGGCGCGAAGGCGCCATGGTGATGGTGCACGCGGAGAACACCGACGGCATCGCCTGGCTCACCGAGCGGCTGGTCGCCTCCGGGCGCACGGCGCCGAAATACCACGCCGCCTCGCGCCCCGCGCCGCTCGAGCGCGAAGCGACGCACCGCGCCATCACCTTCTCCGAGCTGCTCGACGTTCCCGTCCTCATCGTGCACGTCTCGGGCGCCGAGGCGCTCGAGCAGATCCGCTGGGCGCAGGGCCGCGGGCTCAACATCTACGCCGAGACCTGCCCGCAATATCTGCTGCTCACCGCCGAGCAGCTCGGCGCCGAGGGCTACCACGGCGCCAAATACGTGTGCAGCCCGCCGCCGCGGGACGCCGCCAACCGCGCTCGCCTCTGGGAGGGGCTGGCGGCGGGCGCCTTCCACATCGTCTCCTCCGACCATTCGCCCTTCAACTACGACGATCCGCACGGCAAGCGCCTCGGCGGACGCGAAGTGCCGTTCCCGGAGATCCCCAACGGCATCCCGGGCATCGAGACGCGGCTGCCGCTGCTCTTCTCCGAAGGCGTCGTGAAGGGGCGCATCGACCTGCACCAGTTCGTGGCGCTCACCGCCACCAACCCGGCGCGGCTCTACGGCCTGTATCCGCGCAAGGGCACCATCGCCGTGGGCGCCGACGCCGACCTCGTGATCTGGGACGAGCAGCGCACGCTGACGATCGAGAACAAGAGGCTGCATCACGCCGTGGACCACACGCCCTACGAAGGCATGCGCGTCACCGGCTGGCCCGCGGTGACGCTCTCGCGCGGCGACGTGGTGTGGCAGGAGGGCCGCTTCCTGGGAAGGCCCGGCCGCGGCGAATGGCTCGCGTGCGGGCTGCCGGATCCGGCTCGCCCGCGGCGGCGCTACGAAGAACGACCGTAACGCCGCTCACCCGCGGCTCAGGTGCCGCAGCGCGTTCTTCGATTCCCAGAGCGTGAAGCCGAACACCGCGAGGTGCGCGAGCGCATCCACGATGCAGTAGGGGCACCAGCCTTTTTCCCTGACCGGCATATCGTGGAAGAGGTAGCGTGCCGCGGTGGCGGCGGCGGGCAGCGCCGCTGCGGTCGCGGCTAACGGAACGGCCGGCTGGGTCCGCGCCCGGTCGACGCCGCCGGCCGCGGCCAGGGCGATCGCCGCCGCATGCGAGCCGATGCTGAGCGGAGAATCCGGCATCCCCCAGCCGTACGCGAGGTCCGAGGCGTTGACCTTGTCGGAATCGAAGCCCTCGAGGGGCGGATCGGCCAGGTGCTTCACCATGCCCATCTGAAAGAGCGTGGTTACGGCCATGCAGGCAATGCCCACCAGCGAAGCGCCCACCACGGCGCGCCGCAGCAGGATCTCGGGGGCATTCGTCTGCCGCAGAGCGTGCCGCAGCGCCGCCGGGCTTTCCTTCTTGATCGTCGTGAGCGATGCGAGCATGCGCAAATCCTCGTTTCAAGTTCACGCCCCGGTGCAATACGCGTTCCCGGTCATCTCGCAAGTGCGAAACCCGGCGAAGACGTCGCCGCGATCGGGCAGGTAAAAGTTGCGAAAGCTCGCCGACACGAGCCGCCGCGGCGTGGCGAAGCTCGCGCCGCGCAGCACCTTGTGCGTGTGAAACCAGGGCTGCGAATAATCGCGGTACGGATCGGCGCTGAAGCCGGGAAATGGCGCGAACGTGCTCTCGGTCCACTCCCAGACATCTCCCCATTGCATGCGCGCGGCGGCGCACTGCCATTCGGCCTCCGTCGGCAGCCGGCGCCCGGCCCATCGGCAATAGGCCCGCGCCTCGGCCCAGCTTACGTGTCGCACCGGCGCATCCGGCTCCAGCGGCTGCCAGCGATCGAAGCGGCGCTCGAGCCACACGCCGTGCGCCTTGCGCCAGTAGCGGGGCGGCGCGCCGCCCGCGTCCACATAGGCGGCGTACGCGGCGCTCGTCACCGGACGCCCGCTGATGCGAAACGGCGTGAGCGCCACGTCGTGCGCCCACTTCTCGTTATCGAAAATGAACCGCTCCTCGCCGCGCTCGGCGCCGAGACGGAAGGTGCCGCCGGCAAAGTCGAGCCATTCGGGGACGGCGCCGGGCGCGGTTCTGGCTCGCGCGCCGGATCGGGGCTCGCCGGCCCCGGGCTCGGGATAACCGAGCGTCTGGCGGGTGTAATGCAGCGCCTCGGCGTGCATGTCCTCGTGCAGCGTGGCAAGG
>DATLGR010000405.1:0-2776 GCA_035540415.1 Burkholderiales bacterium
GCCGAGGACGTGTTCCTCGCGAGCGCGGACTGGATGGACCGCAATTTCTTCCGCCGCATCGAGCTGTGCTTTCCGGTGCTCGACCCGGCGCTCAAGCGCCGCGTGGTGCGCGAAGGCCTGCAGCCGTATCTGGACGACAACTGCCAGGCCTGGCTCATGAACCCCGACGGCAGCTACGAGCTCGCCCGCCCGCGCCGCGGGCGGCGCCGCGCGGCGCAGGAAGAGCTGCTCGACACGCTCGCCATGCCGAGCTGAGTGGAAAGCCCCTTCAAGTCCAAGCCGCTGCTCGCGCGGCCGTTCATCGCCACGCGCCTCGCCCTCGAGGGGCTCGCGGCCGCCTGGCGGCACGAGGTGCCGTTTCGCCTCGAGGTGCTCGCCTGTCTGGTGCTCGCGCCGCTCGGCCTGTGGCTGGGAGCGGGCGGCGTGGAGCGGGCGCTGCTCCTCGGGGCCCTGCTCCTGGTGCTGGTGGTGGAGCTCGTGAACTCGGCGCTCGAAGCGACCCTCGACCGCATCTCGCTCGAGGAGCACCCGCTGGTGAAACGCGCGAAGGACATCGCGAGCGCGGCGGTCGGACTGTCCCTTCTCAACGCCGCGATGGTCTGGGCGTTGGTGCTCCTGGGCTAGGCGCGGGCCACGCGGATCACGCCCTTCACGTCGCGCACCTGGGCGAGCGCGCGCCTGAGCTGGCCCATGTCGGCGACGTCGAAGGTGAAGCGCATGAAGGCGAGCTCGTCGCGCGACTGCGTGCGCACCGCGGTCACGTTGATCTTCTCGCGCGCGAGCGCATCGCCGATGTCGCGCAGCAGCCCGCGCCGGTCGGTGGCGCTCACCGCCACGTCGACGGTGTAGCTGCCCTCGCCGGCGCCCCACTGCGCCTCCATCAGGCGCTCGGGATGCCCCTCGGCCAGGCGCTTCAGGCTGGCGCAGTCCTCGCGGTGCACCGACACGCCGCGCCCGCGAGTGACGAAGCCGCGGATGGCATCCGGCGGCACCGGCTTGCAGCAGCGCGCAAGCTGCGTGAGCAGGCTGTCCATTCCCACCACGAGCACGCCGGCCCCGGCGGCGGGCTTGCGCTTGCGCGGCGCCTCCGGCGGCCGCGGCGCCGGGGGCTCGGCGCCGCGCAGCGCCGCCTGCAGCTGGCGCAGGTTCACTTCCTCGCGCGCCACGGCCGCGAACAGCTCGTCCGCCTGCTTGAACCCGAGCTTCGCCGCGAGGGCCTCCAGGCTCGCCTGCGTGGCGCCCGCGCGCCGCAGTTCCTTTTCCACCTGGGCGCGCCCTTGCGCCACGGTGGCGGCAAGCGCCCGGGCATTGAACCACTGGCGAATCTTCTGGCGCGCGCGCTGCGTCTTCACGAAGCCGCGCTCCGCGAGCAGCCAGTCGCGCGAAGGCCCGCCGCTCTTGGCGGCGACGATCTCGACCCGCTGGCCGCTCGCGAGCGGCGTATCGAGGGTCGCGAGCTGCCCGTCGACGCGCGCGCCGCGGCAGCGGTGCCCGAGGTCGGTATGCAGCGCGTAGGCGAAATCGATCGGCGTCGCGCCCGCCGGCAGGTCGATCACCCTGCCCTGCGGCGTGAGCACGTACACCGTGTCGTCGAGGCGCGCTTCCTTCGCCTTGCCCCAGTCGGCGACCTCGTCCCGCCAGGCGAGGAGCTCGCGCAAATAGGCGATTTTCTGCTCGAATCGGGGCGAGGTCTTGGCCTTTTCCTTGTACTGCCAGTGCGCCGCAACCCCGTACTCGGCGTGCCGGTGCATCTCCTCGGTGCGAATCTGGACTTCCAGGGTCTTGCCGGCCGGGCCGACCACCGCGGTATGCAAGGACTGGTACAGGTTGCCCTTGGGCCGCGAGATGTAGTCGTCGAACTCCTTGGGGATCGGCTGCCACAGGTTGTGCACCACGCCGAGGGCGGTATAGCAGTCCTTGACCTGCGGCACGATCACGCGCAGCGCGCGCACGTCGTAGACCTGCGAGAAGTCGAGTCCCTTCGTGCGCATCTTGTTCCAGATGGAATAGATGTGCTTGGGCCGCCCCGTGAGCTCCCCCTTCACGCCCATCGCATCGAGCTCGGCGGCGAGCGTGGCGATCGCCTTGGCAATGTACTGCTCGCGCTCCACGCGCCGCTCGTCGAGCATCTGCGCGATGCGCTTGTAGAGCTCCGGCTCGAGGTAGCGGAACGAGAGGTCCTCGAGCTCCCACTTGAGCTGCCACACGCCGAGGCGGTTGGCGAGCGGCGCATACAGGTCGAGCGTCTCGCGCGCGTACTGGCTGCGCTCGGCCGAGGGGTTGCGCGCGAACCAGCGCAGGGTCTGCGTGCGGCTCGCGAGCCGGATCAGCACCACGCGCACGTCCTCCACCATGCCGAGGACCATCTTGCGCAGGACCTCGTTCTGCTCCGCCGGGCTGCCGCGGGTGGCAAGGCGCAGTCGGTAGAGCTTCTCCACTTCGGCGGCGAGCGCGGCGATCTCCGCGCCGAAGTCCGCTCGCAGGCGCTCGAGTTCGCAAAAGCGCGGCGCGGCGAACAGCACCCCCGCGGCGCGGCCGGCGCCATCCAGCCCGACCGTCGCCAGGCTCGCGCCCAGGCCGAGGGCGTGGTCCCAGGCCGGCTCGCCCGTCGCGAGCGACTGGCCGGCGTAGAGCGACTCGGCGTACTCCAGCGCGCGCGCGACCAGCGCCCGATCGTCCGGCGCGAGCCCCTCCGCGATGGCGCCGAGGGCAGCGCCCGCGCCGGCCGGGTGCAGCTTCACGACGGTGACCATGCGGTATTTTACGGGTGCACATG
>DATLGR010000406.1:0-11065 GCA_035540415.1 Burkholderiales bacterium
CAATTGGCCGATGGCTTCGCGCATCGGCATGAGCCCGAAGTATTCGGAGAACGACAAGGCGACGACGTCGCTGTCGCCTGCGCGCGCGGCCGCGAGGATCTGGCTTTGAGGCGTCTGCGCGCCGAGGGGCATGCAGCTCGCGCCTTCGAGGCGCATCACCGCCTCGGCGAGCAGCAGGCCCAGGCCGTGCGGCTCGCCCGGAAGCGTTGTGATCAGCACCCGCGGCCGCGTATCGCCTGCCGGGACTTGAGACACCGCCTCGCGCAGCACGCGATAGAGCTGCTCCGTGGCGAGGTGCTCCTCGAAGACCTCCACCTCACCGCTTGCCCAGCCTTGCCCGATGGCGTGGACCAGCGGGACGACGGTGTCCAGGACAAAGCGCTCCAAACCTTGGCGAAGAAGGTGGGCGCGCAGGGTGTGTTGAAATGCCGGAGCGTCGCGGCTCTTCACCAGCTCGAGGAGCTCCGGGTGTATCGCCGCTTCCGCCGCGCCCGGCTCGGACGGGGCGGCAATCGCCTGCAGCTCCTCGACCGGTAGCGGCAGGATCTGATGCGGGCGCATTCCCTGGTCCAGGAGGCGCCTCACGAGGCGCAGGCGGACCACCTGGTCGGCGGGATAACGTCGCTCGCCGTTGGCGTCGCGCTTGGGCCGAGGAAACCCATAGCGGCGTTCCCAGATGCGCAGCGTGTCTTTTCCGATCCCGAGCTCGCGCTCCAGGGCGGAGATGGAGAGATCGCCTCCGAGCGTGTTCATGTGTCCTAGACAAACAGTTGACAGACGGGGATGAAGGCGATACCGTAGCGCCACGTAACGCATTTGTCCATGACAAAGCGAGGCGACCCCCCCTCAATGCAACTGGAGACATGAGCATGAAAACCCTGACGAAAACCCTTATCGCAGCCGTATTTACCGTTGGCGCAACCCTGTCCCATGCCGCTGACATCGTGGACACGGCGGTGGCCGCCGGACAGTTCAAGACCCTCGTGAAGGCCGTCCAGGCCGCCGGGCTAGCCGATACGCTGAAAGGCAGCGGTCCGTTCACCGTGTTCGCTCCCACGGACGCGGCATTCGCCAAGCTGCCCGCCGGCACGCTCGAATCGCTTCTCCAGGACAAGGACAAGCTCGCGCAGATCCTGACCTACCATGTCGTGCCGGGCAGGATCATGTCGTCCGACGTCAGCACGGGAACGGTGCCCACGGTACAAGGACAGTCCCTGAACGTGGTCGTGGAGCGCGGCCGCGTGAACGTCAACGAGGCGCGCGTGGTGAAAGCGGACGTGCTTGCCTCGAACGGCGTCATCCACGTCATCGACACGGTCGTGCTGCCGCGGTAGTGGCGCCCGCGCCTGCAGGAAGAAAGGGCGGCCTCCGGCCGCCCTTTCTTCGTTTGGAGAGCCGACGCTCGAGAGCGGGTAGAATGCCCGTTTTCGAGCGGCTGCATAACCTCTGAGCGGACGCCGATCCGCTCTTCCGACTTCCCATGTTCGATCTCGTCCACCGCCAGAAGAAGCTGATCATGGTGATCATCTTCCTGATCGCGCTCAGCTTCGTGTTCTGGGGGGTGGAGAGCCGCATCGACTTCGGCGGCCGCGACACCGTGGCGAGCGTCAACGGCATGGACATCAGCGTGCGCGAGTTCCAGGAGGCGCAGCGCCGGCAGTTCGACCAGCTGCGCCAGCTCTTCGGCGGGCGCATCGACCCGGCGGTGCTCGACACCCCGGAGTCGCGCCGCGCGCTGCTCGACTCGCTCATCGACCAGCGCCTCGTGGCCGCAGCGGCGGTGGAGAAGAACCTTGCCGTCACCGACGAGGCGCTGCGCGAGGCGATCCTCGCGATCCCCGCGTTCCGCGGCCCTGACGGGGAGTTCTCGCGCAGCACCTACGAGGCGCTGCTGCGCCAGCAGAACCCGCCCATGACGCCGGCGCAGTTCGAATCGCAGCTGCGCTTCGACCTCACGCTGTCGCAGCTCGCGCGCGCGGTGGGCGAGTCGGCGATCCCGTCGCGCGCGGTCGCGCAGCGGCTCGCCGCGATCGAAGCGCAGCAGCGCGAGATCGCCGAGCACCGCATCCCGACCGAACGCTTCCTGCCGCAGGTGAAGATCGACGAGGCCGAGCTCAAGGCCTACTACGAGGCGAATCAGGACCAGTTCCGCACGCCCGAGCGCGTGCGCGCGGAGTACGTGGTGCTCTCGGCAGAGGCGCTGGCGGCGCAGGAGACCGTGCGCCCCGAGGAGGTGCGCGAGCAGTGGGAGCGTGTCTACGGCCCCAAGCTGCGCGAGCGCGAGGATGCCCGCAAGCGCGCCCAGGCCGTCGCCGCGGAGGTGCGCAAGGACCCGGAGCGTTTCGCCGAGGTGGCGCGCCGCGAGTCGCAGGACCCCGGCAGCCGCGAGGCGGGCGGCGACCTCGGCTACGCGGCACGCGGCTCCTTCGTGAAGCCGTTCGAGGACGCGGTGTTCCGCATGCGCCAGGGCGAGGTGTCCGACGTGGTGGAGTCGGAGTTCGGCTACCACATCATCCGCCTCACCGGCATCCGCAAGGAGCAGGGGCGCGAGGAGCGGCGCGCCAGCCACATCCTGATCGCCGCCCCGACCGACGCGCAGCCCCTCGAGGCGGTGCGCGGCGACATCGAGGCGGAGCTGAAGAAGCAGCGCTCGGCGCGGCGCTTCGCCGAGGCGGCCGATCATTTCGGCAACCTCGCCTACGAGCAGCCCGAGAGCCTCAAGCCCCTGGTCGAGCGCTTCAAGCTGCCGGTGCAGACGAGCGGCTGGATCACGCGCGCGGGGCCGGAGGAGTCCGGGCCGTTCGAGAACCCGCGGCTGCACGCGGCGCTGTTCTCCACCGACGCCCTGCAGAAGAAGCGCAACACCGATGCCATCGAGGTGGGTCCCGGCACGCTGGTGGCGGCGCGCGTGGCGGAGCACCAGCCCGCGGCGCAGCGGACCTTCGAGCAGGTCCGCGACGAGATCGCGGAGACCCTGCGCCGCCGGCAGGCCGCCGAGCTCGCGCGCAAGGAAGGCGCTGCCCGGCTGGAGGCGCTGCAGAAGGGCGCGGCGGCCGACGTCAAGTGGAGCGCGACGAAGACGGTGTCGCGCCGCGATCCGCAGCGCGTCCCTGGCGAGGTGCTGCGTCCCGTCATGAGCGCCGACGTGTCGAAGCTGCCGACCTACGTCGGGATTCCGATCGCGGACGAGGGTTACCTGCTGATCCGCATCAGCCGCGTGACCGATCCGCAGCCCAAGGAGAAGGAAGGCCCCGAAGAGGCGCTGGCGCGCGTCGGGCAGCTTCAGGGCGCGGCGCAGTACCAGGCCTTCGTCGCGAGCCTGCGCGAGCAGGCCCGCATCAGCATCAACCAGCGGAATCTGGAGCGGAAGTAAGCCCCGCCACGACGCGGCTGAAGCCCGCGTCGACGTACACGATCTCGCCGGTGACCGCCGAGGCGAGCTCCGAGAGCAGGAATGCCGCGACGTTGCCCACTTCTTCCGGGGTCACGTTGCGCCGCAGGGGCGCCTGCTCCTCGACGAATTTCAGGATCTTGCCGAAGCCCGCGATGCCCGCCGCGGCGAGCGTCTTGATCGGCCCGGCCGAGATGCCGTTCACCCGGATGCCGTGCGGCCCGAGGCTCGCCGCGAGGTAGCGCACCGCGGCTTCCAGGCTCGCCTTGGCGAGGCCCATGGTGTTGTAGTTGGGGACCACGCGCTCGGCGCCGAGGTAGGTCAGGGTGACCAGCGCCGCGCGCCGGCCGCGCATCATCGGCAGCGCCGCCTTGGCGAGCGCCGGGAGGCTGTAGGCGGAAACGTCGTGGGCCTGGGCGAACGCCTCGCGCGAGAGGCCTTCCAGGAAGTCCCCGGCGATGGCCTCGCGCGGGGCGTAGGCGATGGCGTGCACCAGCCCGTCGAGCCCGTCCCAGCGCGCTTTGAGCGATTCGAACAGGGCGCCGATCTCCTCATCGCGCGCCACGTCGCAGGCAATCGCGATGCTCGAGCCGAGCTCGGCCGCCAGGTCGGTGACGCGATCCTTGAAGCGATCGTTCTGGTAGGTGAACGCGAGCTCGGCGCCTTCGCGGCGCGCTGCCTTGGCGATGCCGTATGCGATCGAGCGGTTGCTGAGAACCCCGGTGACGAGGATCTTCCGGCCGGCGAGCATGGACATGCGGCGCATTATACTGGCGCGTGCGCATCGCCCTGATCCTGATCGCTTTTCCGGCGGCCCTGATCTCGGGCTGCGGCGAGGTGTGGAACGACCCGTATCCGGCGCAGGAGCGCGGGCAGAACATCCTGTACGCCGCGTTCGTGCAGCGGCCGAAGCACCTCGATCCGGTGCAGTCCTACACGGTGGACGAGTCGGTGTTCACCCGGCAGGTGATGGAGCCGCCGCTGCAGTACCACTACCTCAAGCGCCCCTACGAGCTGGTGCCGCTCACCGCGGCGCAAGTGCCCGAGCCCAGGCTCATCGACGGCGGCAAGCGCACCGTGTACGAGATCCGCATTCGTCCCGGCATCCGGTACCAGCCGCACCCGGCGTTCGTCGAGGAGAACCATGCGCTCGGGCGCGAGGCGGTGCGCCGCCTTCGCAGCCCCTACGAGCTTCCCCTGGGAACGCGCGAGCTCACCGCCGACGATTACGTGTACCAGATCAAGCGCCTCGCGCATCCGCGGTTGCATTCGCCGATTCTCGGGCTCATGTCCGAGTACATCGTCGGGCTGCGGGAATACGCGGCGGCCCTGCGCCAGGCCGAAGCGGCGCCTGGCGCGTGGCTCGACCTGCGCGAGCATCCGCTCGAGGGCGTGCAGCCGGTGGACCGGTACACGTACCGCGTCACGCTCAATGGCGCGTACCCGCAATTCGTGTACTGGCTGGCGATGCCTTTCTTCTCCCCGGTGCCCTGGGAGGTGGAGAAGTTTTTCCACCAGGAGGGCATGGCGGCCAGGAACTTCACGCTCGACTGGTGGCCGGTCGGCACCGGTCCGTACATGCTGGTCGAGAACGACCCCAACCGCCGCATGGTGCTGGAGCGCAATCCGAATTTCCGCGGCGAGCCCTATCCGTCGGAAGGGGAGTCCGGCGACGCGCAGGCCGGGTTGCTGGCGGATGCCGGCCGCACGATGCCGTTCATCGATCGGCTCGTGTTCACACGCGAGAAGGAGAGCGTTCCCTACTGGAACAAGTTCCTGCAGGGCTACTACGACACGGCCGGCATCGGCTCCGACCAGTTCGACCAGGCGATCCGCGTCGCCATCGACGGGGCCGCGGAGCCCTCCCGCGAGATGGCCGAGAAGGGCATTGCGCTCGCCACCTCGGTGGCGGCGACCACCTATTACTTCGGCTTCAACATGAAGGACCCGGTGGTCGGCGGCGGCTCGGAGCGCGCCCGCAAGCTGCGCCAGGCGATCTCCATCGCGGTGGACATGGAAGAGTACCTCTCCATCTTCGCCAACGGCCGGGGCGTGGTGGCGCACAGCCCCCTGCCGCCGGGGCTGTTCGGCCGGCGCGAAGGCGCGCAGGGCGTCAACCCCGTCACGCACGAGTGGCGCGAAGGACGCGAGCAGCGCCGGCCGCTCGACGCCGCGCGTCGGCTCCTCGCCGAGGCGGGCTACCCCGACGGCCGCGATGCGCGCAGCGGCGCGCCGCTGGTGCTGTACTTCGACACCGTTTCGCGCGGTCCGGGCGACAAGGCGCGGCTCGACTGGTGGCGGCGGCAGCTCGCCCGGCTCGGCATCCAGCTCCAGGTGCGCGAGACCGATTGGAACCGCTTCCAGGAGAAGATCCGCAAGGGCACGCAGCAGGTCTACGGGCTGGGCTGGGCGGCCGATTACCCGGATCCGGAGAACTTCCTGTTCCTGCTGCACGGGCCGCAGGCGCGGGCCGACGGCGCCGGCTCGAACAGCTCCAACTACGCCGATGCCGAATACGACGCCCTGTTCGATCGCATGAAGGTCCTGCCCAATTCCCCCGAGCGCCAGGCGCTCATCGACCGCATGGTGGACATCGCCCGCCGCGATGCGCCGTGGATCTTCGGCTTCCATCCCAAGGACTACACGCTGCGCCACGGCTGGCTCGCGAACGCCAAGCCCAATGCCATGGCAGGCTCGAGCTACAAATACCTGCGCGTGGACCCGGCCCTGCGCGAGGCGCGGCGTGCCGAGTGGAACGCGCCCAGGGTCTGGCCGGCGGCGCTCATCGCAGCCCTGATCGGCCTGTCGGCCGTGCCCGCCGTCGTCAGCTATCGCCGCCGCGAGCGCCTCGCGGCGAAGCCGGGGTAATGCTCGCCTACGTCGTCCGCAGAACCCTGTATGCCATCCCGATCCTGATCGGGGTGAACCTCCTCACGTTCGTCCTGTTCTTCGTGGTCAACACGCCCGACGACATGGCGCGCATGCACCTGGGCGCGAAGCGCGTCACGCCCGAGGCGATCGAGAAGTGGAAAGCCGAGCGCGGCTACGACAAGCCGCTGCTCTGGAATGCCGAGGCGCAGGGCCTCGGCAAGGCGACGCGGACCATCTTCTACGAGAAATCGCTGCGCCTGTTCGCCTTCGACTTCGGCGCGGCGGAGGACAACCGCGACATCGCCTCGGAGATCCGCAGCCGCATGGGGCCGAGCCTCGCGCTCGCCGTGCCGGTGCTGCTGGTGGGCCTCGCGGTGAACGTCACCTTCGCGATGTTCATGGCGTTCTTCCGCGCCACCTACCTCGACTTCTGGGGCGTCGTGCTGTGCGTCGCGATGATGTCGGTCTCGATGCTGTTCTACATCATCGGCGGCCAGTACGTCGCCTCGCGCCTGTGGAATCTGGTGCCCATCTCCGGCTACGAGGGCGGCCTCGACGCGGTGAAGTTCCTCATCCTGCCGGTGCTCATCGGCGTCGTGGGCGGCATCGGCGCGGGCAGCCGCTGGTACCGCACGCTCTTTCTCGAGGAGATGACGCGCGACTACGTGCGCACCGCGCGCGCCAAGGGCCTTTCCGAGCCGGTGGTGCTGTTCCGCCACGTGCTGAAGAACGCCATGATCCCCATCCTCACCGGCGTGGTCGTGGTGATCCCGCTGCTCTTCCTGGGCAGCCTGCTGATGGAGTCGTTCTTCGGCATCCCGGGCCTGGGCAGCTACACCATCGACGCGATCCAGGCGCAGGACTTCGCGGTGGTGCGCGCCATGGTGTTCATCGGCTCGGTGCTCTATATCGCCGGGCTGCTGCTGACGGATCTCTCCTACACCCTGGTCGATCCGCGGATCAAGCTGCAATAGATGCCGTTCCAGCCCTTCCCCCTGGTGACCGACGTGCTGCTGTGGCTTCTCGTCGCCGCCGTGGGCCTGTACGCCTGGGCCTGCAGCCGACGGCCGCATCTCGCGGCGCCCTGGCGGCGCGTGTTTCGATCGAAGGCGGCGGTCATCTGCAGCGTGGTGCTCGCCGCCTTCGTAGTCGTGGGGCTTGCCGATTCGCTCCATTTCCGGCTGCGCCTGGACACCGCCCCGGGCACGGCGCCGGTGTATTCGCCCGAGGTGCTGTCGGTGCTCGACCTCGCGCTCACCCCTTTGCGCGAGCGGCGCGAGCGCACGTATTCGGCGCCGCTCGCGACGCGCCTCTACGCGCGCGAGCAGATGGTCGTGGACGGCGTCTCGGTGCGCGACTACCCGCGCCTGGTCCACGGCGGAGCGCACCTCGAGGATGAGGCGGAGCGCTGGCGCGACGTGGCGGCGCGGATCGGGCTCGGCCTGCTCGGTGCCGCCGGGGCCGCGGTGCTGATCGGGCTTGCCGTGCGCCGCCTGCAACGGCGCCGTCCCGAGGTGCCGTGGCGCGCGGGCGGCGCGGCGCTGCTCGCCATCGTGGCGCTCGCCTTCCCGGTCGCGGTGCTCGCGCAGGGCTACCACGTGCTCGGCACCGACAAGGTGGGCCAGGACGTGCTCTACCAGGCGCTCAAGTCGATCCGGGTGAGCCTGGTCATCGGCACGGTCACCACCCTCGTGCTGCTGCCGCTCGGCATCGCGCTCGGGATCATGGCGGGCTACTTCAAGGGCTGGGTCGACGACCTCATCCAGTACGTCTACACCACGCTCAACTCGATCCCGGGCGTGCTGCTGATCGCGGCCGCAGTCCTCATGATGCAGGTCGTGATCGACCGCCACGCGGAATGGTTCGCGACCGCGGCGCAGCGTGCCGACGTGCGCCTGCTCCTGCTCTGTGCCATTTTGGGCCTCACCAGCTGGACCGGCCTTGCGCGCCTGCTGCGCGGCGAGTCGCTCAAGCTCTCGCAGCTGGAATACATCCAGGCGGCGCACGCCTTCGGCGTGGGCAATGCCCGCATCCTGGGGCGCCACATCCTGCCGAACGTGTCCCACATCGTGATCATTGCCACGGTGATGGACTTCTCCGGCCTGGTGCTGGCCGAGGCGGTTCTGTCCTACGTCGGCGTCGGGGTGGATCCTTCGACCACCAGCTTCGGCACCATGATCAATGCCGCGCGCCTGGAAATGGGCCGCGAGCCGATCGTGTGGTGGTCGCTCGCGGCGGCGTTCGCGTTCATGTTCGCGCTGGTGCTCGCGGCCAACCTCTTCGCCGACGCGGTGCGCGACGGCTTCGACCCGCGGGTGCGCGTATGAAGGTCGACGGCCTGTGCACCGTCCTCGACACCGCGGCAGGCCCCCTGTACGCGGTGGACGGGGTGAGCTTCGAGCTGCGCAAGGGCGAGTGCTTCGCGCTCGTGGGCGAGTCGGGCTGCGGTAAATCGATGACGGCGCTCTCCCTGCTGCGGCTCCTGCCCGAGGCCGGCCGCATTACCGGCGGGCACGTCGCCCTCGACGGCATCGATCTGCTCGCGCTGCCGGAAGCGGCGATGCGCGCGGTGCGCGGACGGCGGGTGGCGATGATCTTCCAGGAGCCCGCCACCGCGCTCAACCCGGTGCTGACCGTCGGGCGGCAGATCACCGAGGTGATCGAGCGCCATGCCGGCGCCCGCGGCGCGAAGGACAAGGCGCTGGAGCTGCTGCGCGCAGTCGGCATCCCGGATCCGCAGCGCCGCTTCGAGCAGTATCCCTTCGAGCTCTCCGGCGGGCTCAAGCAGCGCGCCATGATCGCCGCCGCGCTGGCGGTGGAGCCCGAGGTGCTGGTCGCCGACGAGCCGACCACCGCGCTCGACGTCACCATCCAGGCGCAGATCCTCGACCTGCTGGCGAAGCTCCAGGCCGAGCGCGGCATGGCGCTGCTCCTCATCACGCACGACCTGGGCGTGGTGGCCAAGATGGCGCACCGGGTGGCGGTGATGTACGCGGGCGAAATCGTGGAGCTGGCCCCGCGCGAGGCTTTCTTTCGCGCCCCGCAGCACCCGTACTCGCAGAAGCTGTTCGCCGCATTGCCTTCGCCGCAGCGACGCGGGGGGGAGCTCGCCGTCATTCCCGGCCAGGTGCCGTCCCTTGCGCGCCGCTTTGCGCACTGCCGTTTCGTCGAGCGCTGCGACCTCGCGTTCGCCCGCTGCCATGCGGAGGCGCCGGCGCTGCTCGAGCCCCTGCCCGGGCACCGGGCGCGCTGCCACCTGCGGGCCTCGCCGGCGCCGGCGCGGGCATGGGCGCCGCCCGCCGCATCGACGCCGCCAGGGCAGGTCCCGGCGGCGGGGGCGCTGCTGCTCGAGGTGCGGGACCTGAAGGTCCACTTTCCCGTCCGACGGGGCGTGTTCCGCCGTACCGTCGGCCATGTGAAGGCGGTGGACGGCGTGTCGTTCTCGCTGCACGCCGGGCGCACGCTCGCGCTGGTGGGCGAGTCGGGCTGCGGCAAGACGACCACCGGCAAGGCCCTCCTGCAACTCGTGCCGCCGAGCGCCGGCACGGTGCGCTTCGAAGGCGCCGAGCTCGTCGGCCTGAGCCGGCGCGCGCTGCGCCCGCTGCGCGCGTCGATGCAGATCATCTTTCAGGATCCGTATGCCTCGCTCAATCCGCGCTTGCGCGTGGCCGAGATCCTGGTCGAGGGCATGCGCAGCCTCGGCATCGAGCGCAGCGACGCCGAGCGCCTGGCGAGCGTCGCAGCGCTGCTGGGGGAGGTAGGACTGCCCGCCGAGGCGCTGTGGCGCTATCCGCACGAGTTCTCGGGCGGGCAGCGCCAGCGCATCGCCATCGCGCGCGCCCTCGCCGTGCGCCCCCGCCTCATCGTGTGCGACGAGCCAACCAGCGCCCTCGACGTGTCGGTGCAGGCGCAGATCCTGAACCTCCTGCGCGCCCTGCAGCGCCGCCATGGCATCGCCTACCTCTTCATCACCCACAACATCGCGGTGGTGGACTACCTGGCGCACGACGTCGCGGTGATGAAGGACGGGCGCATCGTGGAGCACGGCGCGGCGGAGCAGGTGTTGCGCACGCCCTCGCACCCCTACACCCGCGAGCTCCTCGCGGCCGTGCCGGCCGTCGATTAGCTCAAGGTTCTCTTCGCGGCGGGCTTGCGCGGCGCGCCGGCCGGCACGTGCACGGCGAGCCGCTGCCCCGAGGCAATGCGGATGCCCGGATTCCAGCGCTGCAGGTCGGCGGCCGAGACGCCGTAGCGGCGCGCGATGGAGGCGAGGGTCTCGCCCGCCTTGACCGTATGAACGACGCGGCGCGCCGCGGCCGGAATGGGCGGGGCGTACATCAGCGGCAGCTTGCGCGAGGTGTCGAGGGCCGCGCGGCTGGCCGGCACGACCAGCAGCTCGGGCACGGCGCGGGCACGCGGCGCGATGCCGTTCACCTCCTTCAGCTGGCCGAGCGTCATGCCGAAGCGCTTGGCGATGGCTTCCAGGTTTTCGCCGCGCCGCGGCTGATAGGTCTTCCAGGACACGAGCGACTTGGCGTCATGCTTGACGAGGTTCTCGCGGAAGAGGTCCACCTTGTCCGCGGGCAGCACGATGCGCGGCGTCACGGCGGCGCGGATGAGCGGCCGGTTCAGCCCCGGGTTGAGCGCGATGAACTGCTCGACCGGCATGCCGGCCAGCTTGGCGGCGAGCTGCACGTCGATGTCGCGGTTTTTCTCGTAAGTGATGAAGTAGGGCTGGTTCGGGATGGGGCCGAGCGCGATGCCGAAAGGCGTCGGGCTGGCGATGATGTTCTTCAGCGCCTG
>DATLGR010000407.1:0-2267 GCA_035540415.1 Burkholderiales bacterium
CTCGTGATGCGTGACCCGCAGGGGCTGTGGGAAGAGCTCGTGCGCGAAGAGCGCGCGAACGGCGCGCCGCCCCGGAGCATCTTCCGGATCCGCTACGTCTATTGACTCACTTCGATGCGGACCTTGTTCGCATAGAAGGCGAGCCGCTCGCGGATGTCCCGCACCGCTTCGAGGGGCTCCTCGTAACTCCACACCGCGTTCTCCGGGCCCCCGGCGACGGAGAAATAGGCGGCGTCTCCCTTCCAGGGGCAATGCGTGCGCCGGTCGGTCCGCACGAGCCGATCCATGCGCACATGCGCGCGCGGAAGGTAGTACACCAGCGCGTGGCCCGTCTCGCTGAGCTCGAGCGCATCCCGGCTGTCGGCGAGGAGCTCGTCTTCATGGAAGACCCGCACTCGCACCGGCGCCGAACGCACGCTGATCCGGCTCACGACGTCACCATCGCGTAATCCATGCTCCTTTTGTATCAGGGCGCCGGGCCCTGCTGTCAAGGGGCGAGCGAGAGGGACGCGTCGCTCAACGCCTCGACCAGGGCAAGCCCGCGGCGCTCGAGCGTGAAGCTCTGGCCCGCGCGCAGCACCACGTCGCGCAGGCTGTCCTGCTCGGTGATCCAAACCGTGCCATTGCGGGCCGTGAGCGTGCTGCCCGCGCCTTGGCGGACCCGGTACAGGCGTCCGCGTTGAAGTTCGATCGTATCCATGCCGGCAGGATGGGGCGCCCCCGCTTCGGCGCCGTTACGGGCCCCGGCGTTCTCGTTACAGGAGAAACGCCTTGCAACAAAATCGAACCCTCGGCCGCCCCGGCCACGGCTTCAATGGCGCCGTGTCCATCTGCGGAGCCGCTCAATGAAGACGCTGCTAGCCCTCGGCATCGCCCTCGGCCTGTCCGGCTGCATGGTCGTGCCCGTCGCGGAGCCTGTTGCCGTTGCGCAACCGGTGATCGTGGCTCCAGCGCCGGCCTATCACCATCCCCGCTACTACCGCGGGCACCATCGCCGCTGGCGCTAACCGCTTCCCTCGAGTGCTAGCAACGCTGCGTCGATGACGAGCGGTTGAAGCGCCGCGCGTTCGGGCGTAATTTCAGGCGCACCGATCCGCGAGGAGAGACCGCGATGTTCACCGTTCATGTCCGCTGGGTCGACGCCGACAAGACCCGCGCCAGCTTCACCCTGCCCGGCCGGCTCGAGTGGAGCGCCGAGCACGTCAGCGCGCTCATCCAGATGCTCTCGGAGATCCGCGCCGAAATGAGCCCGTCGGTGCCCGTGGAGCCGCCTCCGCCCTACGCGCTCGAGCCGCTGCACGATCCGCGCTACGCGACGGAGCTGCATCCGTTCTCCGGCGGCACGATGCTCGAGCTGCGCCATCCGGCGCTCGGCTGGTTCGAGTTCGTCCTGCCGAGCCGCGAGCGCGCGCGCATGAGCGCCCTGCTGGCCGCGCAGGAATCCCAGTGGCGGGCGCATCGCCGCTAGGCAAGACCGCTAGCCGCTGTTGCGCAGCCCGGCGGCAATGCCGTTGATGGTCAGGCGGATGGCGCGCACGGTGCGCTCGTCGCCGTCGCCGGCGCGGTGCCGGCGCAGCAGCGATACCTGCACGTGGTTGAGCGCGTCGAGGTAGGCGAAGCGGTTGCGGATGGAGCGCGCGAGGGTGGGGTTGTCGGCGAGGAACTCGCTGGCGCCGTTGATGGCGAAGAGCTGGGCGCGCGCCGCGTGCCACTCGTGCCGCAGCCGCGGGAAGACCGCCTGCCGCAGCGCGGCGTGCGGCACCAGCTCGGCGTAGCGCTCGGCGATGCCGAGGTCGCTTTTCGCCAGCACCATGTCGAGGTTCGACAGCATGGCGCGGAAGAAGGGCCAGGTGGCGTGCATGTCGCGCAGCTCCTGCAGCGAGCCCTGGCGCGACTCCAGCCAGCGCGCCACCGCGGTGCCGAAGCCGTACCAGCCCGGCAGCATGACTCGGCTCTGGCTCCAGCCGAACACCCACGGGATGGCGCGCAGGTCCTCGAGCTTCTGCGAGCGCTTGCGCGAGGGCGGGCGGCTGCCGATGTTGAGCTGCGCGATCTCGCCGAACGGCGTGGCGGCGCGGAAGTAGTCCATGAACCCCGGCGTGCGCACGAGGCTGCGGTATTCCTCGAGCGCGAGCGCCGCGAGGCCGTCCATGATCTGCGCGTGGCGCTCATGCCCCTGCGGCGGCGGCGCGAAGCTCGCCTCGAGCGTGGCGGCGGCGAGGATCTCGAGGTTGCGCCGGCCGTTCTCGGGGTCGGCGTACTTGCTC
>DATLGR010000408.1:0-2700 GCA_035540415.1 Burkholderiales bacterium
GCGCATCGTGGGCGAGGGGGGCCGGGAGGTGCGCCTGCCCTGGTCGGGCACGTTTCATTCGGTCGCGAACCGCCTCATCCGGCGCCATTGCCGTCGCGTGGGGCTCGACGAGAGCTTCAGCGTGCTCGACCGCGGCGACGCCGCCGACCTGCTCGACCTCGCGCGCCACGAGCGGGGCCTGTCGCGCGCCGACAAGCGCTTCCCGCGCAAGGACACCTGCCTGGCCATCTACAGCCACCGGGTCAACACCGGCCGCCCGCTCGCCGAGACGCTGCACGCGCTCTACCCCTGGTGCGCGGAGTGGGAGGAGGCATTGACGCAGCTCTTCCGGGCGTACGTGGAGCGCAAGCTCGCGAACCAGGCGCTCGACTACGACGACCTGCTGCTCTACTGGCACGCCATGGTGAGCGACGAGGCGCTCGCCGCCGAGATCGGCGGCGCCTTCGACCACATCCTGGTCGATGAATACCAGGACACCAACGTGCTGCAGGCCGAGATCCTGCAGCGCCTGCGCCCGGGAGGCGAGGGCCTGACAGTGGTGGGCGACGATGCGCAGGCGATCTATTCGTTTCGCGCCGCCACCGTCGAGAACATCCTCAACTTCCCGCGCCAGTTCGGCCCGGGGTCAGACCCCGCCGCGCGGTCTGACCCCGATGTTGCGGTGATCACGCTGGAGGAGAACTACCGCTCGACGCAGCCGATCCTCGACGCGGCCAACGCGCTGATGGCCGACGGGGCGCGCCAGTACCGCAAGGAGCTGCGCGCCCGCCGCGGCGAGGGGCCGATGCCGCGCTACGTCACCGTGGCCGACGACGACGCGCAGGCGCGCTACGTCGTCGAGCAGGTGCTCGAGGCGCGCGAGCGCGGCGTGCTGCTGCGCCGCCAGGCGGTGCTCTTTCGCAGCTCGCACCACGCCGACGGCCTCGAGCTCGAGCTCGTGCGGCGCAATATCCCCTACGTGAAATACGGGGGCCTCAAGTTCCTCGAGGCGGCCCACGTGAAGGACCTGCTTTCGGTGCTGCGCTGGGCGGACAACCCCAGGAACCGCGTGGCGGCGTTTCGCGCGCTGCAGCTCGAGCCCGGCGTGGGCCCGGCGCGCGCCGAGCGCGTGTTCACGCGCTTCGAGGCCGAAGCGTACTCCTGGCAGGCGTTGCGAACCGGCTCCGCGGAGCTCGACCGCCTCCTGCGCGAGCTCCAGGGCTCGCCGTGGGAAGGGCAGCTGCAGCGCGTGCGCGAATGGTACGAGCCGCACCTCGAGCGCCGCTACGACGCGGCCGCGGTGCGCGCGGGCGACCTGGTGCAGCTCGAGCGCATTGCCGCCGGGTTCCACTCGCGCGAGGCGTTTCTCACCGAGATGGCGCTCGATCCGCCCGCGGCGAGCGGCGACCTCGCCGGCGCGCCGCACCTGGACGAGGATTACCTCGTGCTCTCGACGGTGCACTCGGCCAAGGGCCAGGAGTGGGAGGCGGTGTTCCTGCTCAACGTCGCCGACGGCAATTTCCCGTCGGAGTTCGCCGCCGGCCGTGCCGAGCTCATCGAAGAGGAGCGGCGCCTGCTCTATGTCGCGCTCACCCGCGCGAGAACCGACCTGCACCTCCTCGCGCCGCTCAAGTACTACGTCACGCAGCAGTCGCGCACCGGCGACCGGCACGTCTACGGCGCGCGCAGCCGCTTCCTCACGCCGGCGGTGATGGCGTGCTTCGAGCCGGTGGCCTGGAGCGATCCGGCGCACGAGCGGCCGCCGCGCGCCGGCGCGGGTCCGCAGGTCGACGTGGCGGCGCGGCTGCGGGGGATGTGGTGAACCTCCCGGGGGCCGCGGGCGCGCGCTTTTCCGCCTGCCGGCGCTGGCGCTACCTGCTGTGGCGGCGCTGGGCCGACGGCGCGGTGGCCAACTTCCTCATGCTGAACCCGAGCACCGCCGACGAGGTGAAGCTCGATCCATCGTGCACCCGCGCGCGGCTCTACGCCGAGCAGTGGGGCTTCGGCGCGCTGGTGGTCACCAATCTTTTCGGCTGGCGCGCCACCGATCCGGACGCCATGAAGGCCGCGCGCGAGCCGGTGGGCCGCGGCAACGATGCCGCCATCCTCGCGGCGGCGAGGAGCGCCGACCTGGTGGTGTGCGCCTGGGGCAATCACGGCCTGCACCGCGGCCGCTCGGCGCAGGTGCTCGCGCGCCTGCGCCAGGCGGGCGTGCGCCTGCACGCGCTGCGGCTCAACGCCGGCGGCGAGCCCGCGCACCCGCTCTACCTGCCAGGCGCGCTGCGACCCGTTCCGTTCACTGCCGGGTAAAGGCGGCCTTGAGCGTGGCGAACAGCCCTTCGATGGTGATCGCCCCTTCGAGCGCGTAGGCGACGCCTTGCTCGTGCAGCGTGCCGCGGACCGCGGCGGGCTCGTGCTCCGCGAGCGTCAGCGTGGCCGGGCCGGCGGTGTAGCGCCCGGTGTACTCCTGCGCCGCGAGCGGGCCGCAGGCGAGCAGCGCGGCGAGGGCGAGGGCAAGGCGCAGCATGCCGCTACTATAGGCAGATGAGCAACGCCATCGCCAGCTTCTGGGACGAGGCCATCGTCCCCGCCCTCGTGGACTACATCCGCATCCCGGCGAAGTCGCCGCACTTCGATCCCGAGTGGCAGCGCCACGGCCACATCGACGCCGCGGTGCAGCTCGCCGCCGAGTGGTGCCGGCGCCATGCCGTGCCGGGAATG
>DATLGR010000409.1:0-5654 GCA_035540415.1 Burkholderiales bacterium
GCCGAAGCCGAGCAGGCGCGTGCGGCCGCCCATGAGGCGAGAGCGGCGCGCAATGCGGCCTACCGTTCGGCGGACGAGGCGCGGGAGGCGGCTCGCCAGGCGCATTCGCCCGCCGGGGCCACGCCGAGGACGACCGACTAGCCGCCCCGGCCAGGTAGCTTTTTCAGCGAGGGTCGCGGCGCACCGGCGGGAACAGCCATTGCGGTTTTTGCACCATGCGGCGGGCCTGGACGTCCATCGTCACGGCGGCGGCGCTGGTCGCGACCGCGGGGCTGCTCGTGCTGGCGGGCGGGATGAACTTCCGCTCGCTGCAGGAGGAGGCATTCCGCGGCGCCGAGCACACCGCGGCGGCGCTGACCGAGCACGCGCTGCGCGCCTTCCGCGCGCAGGAGCTCGTCATCAGCTTCGTCGACGCTTATGTGTCGGCGATGTCGTGGGAGCAGATCCGCGCCTCGCGCTCGCTCCACACGCTGCTCGCCCGCGTGAGCGCCGACAACGAAGACATCTCCGCCATCTTCCTCATCGACCCGGCGGGGCGCGTCGCGCTCTCGAGCCTCGCGTTTCCGACCCCGGCGCTCGACGTCTCGGACCGGGATTACTTCCGCGCGCTTCGCGAAGCCGACGTGCTCTACGTGAGCGAGCGGGCCATCGGCCGGGCGACGAAGGAGCCGTTCTTCAACGTGGCCCGCCGCCGCGGCAGCGGGGCCGGCGGATTCGACGGCCTGATCGCGGTGTCGATCAACCCGGAGTACTACGAAGCGTTCTACCGCTCGTTCCTCGGGCCGATGGAGGTGGCGAACCTCGTACGCACCGACGGCGTGATCCTCGCGCGCCACCCCGCGCTCGAAGAGGACCGCTATCGCCTGCCGCCCGACGCGCCGCTGATGCGCGCGCTTGCCGAAGACGATCGCGCTGGGCGCTTCGCCGGCCGTTCGTTTACCGACCGTGTCGACCGTGTCGTCGCCTACCGGCGGGTCGGCGCGCTGCCCGTCGTTGCCACCTTCCAGGCGCCGACCGCGGCGGTGTGGACCCGTTGGCAGCAGGTCATGATCCCGTACCTTCTTGCATCGCTCGCCGCGCTCGCGGGGCTGCTTATCGCCATCCGGCTCGCCGAGCAGCGCGCGCGCCGCAGTCTCGCCGAGGAACGCCATCGCGACGCGGCCGAGGCGAACCGCGCCAAGGACGTCTTCATCGCCACGGTGAGCCACGAGATCCGCAATCCGCTGGCGGCGATCGCCGTGGCGGGCGAGCTCCTGCGCCGCGGACCGGGGCAGGCCGCCAAGGCCTCCGAGATCATCGCCCGGCAGATCGCCCAGGTCAGCGCGCTCCTCGACGACCTGCTCGACACGGCGCGCGCGGTGTACGGCAAGCTCAAGCTCGACCGGCGCCGCATCGATCTTCTCGCCGCGGCGCGCGAAGTGGTGTCGGATCGCGCGGCGGGCGAGCGGCGCGCGCGCATCGAAGTCTCCGGCACGCCCGCCTGGGTCAACGCGGACCCGGTGCGGCTGCGCCAGATGATCGAGAACCTGGTGGAAAACGCGGTGCGCTACGGCGGGCGGAACATCGCGGTCCACGTCGGGGAGCACGAGGGCTGCGCCGAGCTCGCGGTGGCCGACGACGGCGAGGGCATCGCGCCGCAGCTCCTGCAGAAGCTCTTCGAGCCGTTCGTGCAGGGCGAGCAGGCGCTCGACCGGCGCCGCGGCGGCCTGGGGCTCGGGCTTGCGCTCGTCAGCCGCCTCGCGCAGCTGCACGGCGGGAGCGTCAAGGCCTACAGCGAAGGTCCCGGCCGCGGCAGCACGTTCACGCTGCGGCTGCCTCGCGTCGATCCGCCGGCGCGCCTGGTGGAGTCCGGCGCGGCGGCCGCCCCGCCGGCGCAGTGCCGCGTCCTGGTGATCGAGGACGACCCCGACGAGCGCGAGGCGCTGCGCACGCTGCTGGAAGATCTGGGGCATCAGACCCATGTCGCTGCGACCGGCCCGGAGGGCCTCGCGGCGTTCGCCGCCGCGCCGCCCGACGTGGCGATCATCGATATCGGTCTGCCGGACATCGATGGACTGGAGCTCGTGCGCCGCATCCGCACCACGCCGAACGGGCGCGAATGCTTCCTCATCGCGGTCAGCGGCTATGGATCGCCGAGGGACGTGGAGCGCTCCCGGCAAGCGGGCTTCGATGCACACCTCGCGAAGCCGTTCGCCCCGGCGCACCTGCTGCGGCTGTTTCCGCCGCATTGCGGGCGCTCGGGCCGTGCAGCAGTCTAGGCGAGCCTGCATCAGGCCGGCGCGGCGTGGTCCCATCGGCGCCCGGGGAACGGTGACGGCGCGTGAAGTCGACGGCGTACGGTGGCGTCATGCGAATCCTCGTCCTGTTGTCGTGCCTGGCGATGACGGGCTGCGTCGGGCTGATCGAGCGCGCGACCTTCCTTCCCTGGCGGGCGGGCGATGCGGCGCTGGTGCACGACCGCGCGGTGGCGGACGGGGCGGCAGCCTGGCAGACCTACCAGCTCGCGGCGGTGGACGACAAGCTCGTATCGCCGCTTGGCGGCCGCAGCGGGGACGAGCCCGCGAAGGTGCCGCCGGGCGAACGCGCGCTCACGGTGCTGGCGACGGTGCAGCGCGGCCCGGGCAAGGGACCGCTCGAGGCCTATCTGCCGCTTCGCGCCCGCCTGGAGCCCGGCGCCAGCTACCGGCTGAACGGCCGCGTGGAGGGCGCCAGGGTCGAGGTCTGGCTCGAGCAGGTGGAGACCGGCCGTCACGCCAGCGAGCCCGCCGCGGCACCCCTTTACAACTACGCGCAGGCGACTCCCCTCCCGGTATTCGTCCCTCTGCGCTGATCCGATAAGCTATCGGACGGGCGGATAAGAGGGAGGAGGGCGATGTGCGGGTGCTCGTGGTGGAGGACAACCCGGGCGATGCGCGGCTGATCGGGCTCGTACTCGAAGAGGGCGCGGGCGAGGCGGCAGCCGTCACCGTGGCAAGGACGCTGCGCGAAGCGCTGCCGCTCGCGCGCGCCGGCGGCTGGGACGCGGTGCTGCTCGACCTGCACCTGCCCGACTCGGCCGGGCTCTTTGGGTTGCGCGAGCTCGCGCTTGCGGTGCCGCGCACCCCGATCGTGGTTCTCACGGGACTGGACGACGACGCCGTCGCGGCGGACGCCTGCGCCCACGGCGCGCAGGATTACCTGGTCAAGGGCGCGAGCGGCGCGGTGCTGTGGCGGGCGCTGCGCTGCGCGCAGGCGCGCAAGCGCTTCGATGGCGTGCTCGCGGAGCGCGCGCACTTCGACTCGCTGACCGGGCTGGCCAACCGGGCGCTGTTTCTGGACCGGCTGGCGCACGCGGTGCAGCGGGCCGCGCGCGCCCAGGAGCGGCTCGCGGTGCTGTTCCTCGACCTCGACGGCTTCAAGGCGATCAACGACGCGCACGGCCACGCGCTCGGCGACGAGGTGCTGCGGGCGGTGGCGCGCGCGCTCGCCGCCGCGGTGCGTGAGAGCGACACGGTGGCGCGCCTGGGCGGGGACGAGTTCACGGTGCTCGCCGAGGGCATCGGCGGGGCGGAGCAGGCGCGCGCGCTCGTCGAGCGCATCTCCGCGGCGTTCCACGCGCCGCTCGCGGTGGCGGGCGCAAGCCTTGCCGTGCGGGCGAGCATCGGGCTGGCGGTCTTTCCGGACGACGCGGGCGATCCACAGGCGCTGCTCGCGCATGCCGACGCGGCGATGTTCCGGGCAAAGGCGGCCGGCGGCGCCGCGGCCGGCGGCTGAGCGGGCGTTCGGGCTTGCCGTTACTGCGGCGTCGAGGCGCTCGACGCGCTCCACGCGGCCGAGTAGAGCGAGCGGCCGCCGTCGTTCACGATGTCGACGGCGCGCAGGAAGACCCACCCCGGCACCGGTTGCAGGCCTTTCAGCCACTGCTCGAGGAGCTCCACGCGCACCGCGAGCACGCGTGCCAGCGTGCCGGTGCTTCCAAGCAGCGATTGCGCGCGACACAGCGTGCGCTGTTCCACGGTCAGCCGGTCCACTTTTGCCCTCCCAAGGAGCCGCATCGTGACGCACGGCGCGCGTGCCGCGAAAGTCGGTCGTTCGCCGATTTTTCTGTAGCGCTCTGTCGACCGTGGGGCATGCCGCGTCGATGCCGGACCGATGTGCGCCGGGCGGAAGATGGTGCCCGGCGCGCGCCCGGTCTATGGTGCGCGCGCATGGCCACCATCACCGAGCTGCCCACCTACCTGAGAGTGGAGCTCGACGCCGCCGGCGCCACCGAGATGCTCGCCACCTATCAGGAAGCCGCCGTACGCTGCCTGTCGAAGGGGCTCACGCGGGCGCTGATCGTCGCGCGCGACCACGACTCCAGCGTCCACCAGGAGCTGCGCTCGACGCTGCGCGCCATGGCGCAGGCCGGATGCGCCGCGGGGTTTCGGTTCGCGCTGGTGGCCGAGGACCCCGGCACCGCGGCCATCTACGAGGCGGCGGCCGCGATGGCGCAGGAGCTCGGCCTCGACGTGCGCGCCTTCGCCACCGAGGCGGAAGCGCTCGCCTGGCTGCACGCCTAGCCGAGCTCGACCGGGACGTACACCGAGCCGCCGCCGCGGCGCACGAGCAGCGCCACCGTGCCGTTCTTGCGCTCGGCGATCAGCTTGGTGAATTCCGCCATGCTGGAGAAGCGGCTGCGGTTCACCGCGACGATCACGTCGCCCGCGCGCAGCGCGACGCCGGTGCGCTCCACCGTCTGAACCACGAGGGCGTAGTCGACGCCCAGCGCCTTGCGCTGCTCGGGCGGCAGCTCGCTCACCGAGACGCCGAGGCGGCCGTCGCGCGGCGGCTCCTTCTTGGGCGCGCTCGCGCCGGCGGAGGCGCGCGGGCCGTTCTCGACGGGCAGCTCGCCCGCCACCAGCTCGAGCCGCTCGCGGCGGCCCTCTCGCATCACCTCGACCGGCGCGCGCGTGCCGGGCTTGGTCGCGGCGACGAGGCGCGGCAGATCGTTCACGCCCTCGACCGGAGCGCCGCCGAAGGCGAGCACCACGTCGCCGGGCTGCAGGCCGGCGCGCGCGGCCGGCCCGCCCGCCTCGACCGCGGAGATCACCACGCCGCGCGGATCCTTGAGGTCGAAAGCGCGCGCAAGCTCGCGCGTCATCGGCTGGGTCACCACGCCGATGCGCCCGCGGGTCACCTTGCCCTGCGTCTGGAGCTGACGCCCGACCTCGAGGGCGAGCTCGATCGGGATGGCGAAGGACACTCCCATGTAGCCACCGGTGCCGCTGTAGATCATCGAGTTGATGCCGATCACCGCGCCGTCGGCGCTGAGCAGCGGCCCGCCGGAATTGCCCGGATTGACCGGAACATCGGTTTGCAGGAACGGCACGTAGGCCTCGCCGGGCAGGGAGCGCTCGACGGCGCTCACGATGCCGCTCGTGATGGTGTTCTCGAACCCGAAGGGCGAGCCGATCGCCGCGACCCACTGGCCGGGACGCACGTCGGCCGAGTTGCCGAGGCGCGCCACCGGCAGACCGCTCGCGTCGACCTTGATGAGCGCGACGTCGGTACGCCGGTCGGTCCCCACCACGCGCGCGGACAGCTCGCGCTTGGCGTCGGCCAGGCGCACGAGCACCTCCTCGGCCTCGGCCACCACGTGCGCGTTGGTGAGGATGTAGCCGTCGGGGCTGATG
>DATLGR010000410.1:0-20088 GCA_035540415.1 Burkholderiales bacterium
AGATAGACCACCAGCGCGATCATGCCCGCGGTGAGGAGCGATTTCGCGTTGCCGGTGCCCACACGCAGCAGCGTTTTACTGCCGCAGCCGCTTCCGAGCGTCATGCCGATGCCGAACAGAAATCCTCCGACGATGTAGCGCAGCCAGGCGAAGTTCTCGGTGCGGTAGTAGGGAATGGCGTCCGGCGGGATGCGCGGCGTGGCGAAGGCTTCGAGCAGGAGCACGCCGGTGATTCCCACCGCCATCGCGAGGACCCAGGCGCGCATGCGCCCGGTGTCGCCCATGTTCACCCAGTCGGAGACGGCGCCCATGGTGCAGAAGTTGGTCTTGTTCATGACCGCACCCATGACGAGGGCGACCCCGAACACCAGAACGAGCACCAGCGTGTGGACGGAATAAAGCTCCATGATCAGGGCGTCTTCAGCTTCTCCTGCACGGCGGCGCGCAGGGCGATGTGGACGAAGGACTCGTACGCCGCGGGCCCGAGCGCCTGCGCGCGGTATTGATCGTTCACGAGCAGCACGAAGGACGGCACGCCGTGGATCCGCAGCCCGTCGGCCATCAGGGCGTCGAACCGCGGCCGCAGCCGCTCGGGCAGATCCTCGCGGCGGAACGGGGCCGTCAGCGTGGGGAGCTTGACCTCGGTGAAGCGCAGGTGGCGCCAGTCCGGGGAGCCGGCAAGCTTGCCCTGGCCGAGATACGTGGCTTCCCAGCGCCGGCACAGCGAGCAGTCATTGGCGCCGATATAGACCAGCTCGATCACCGAGTCCTTCCCGGCGCGCGCCGCGGGCTCCGGATTGTGCGCCGCGAAGCGGTGGATCTCGGCGAGCGAGCTGCGTGCGAACCGCAGCTTGGGGTCGGCGGCGACCTCCAGGGCTCCGTCGGGCGCGGCCGCGAGCCGCCTGCGCACACCGTCGGGCGTGACCAGATCGAGCACGATGCGCCCGGCCTGCACCCGCGCGGTGAGCTCGCGCGCCTCGTCCCACGCCACGGCCGAGGCCGGGCCGTACTGGGCGGCAAGCTCGACGGCGTCGCGGTCGGCGAAGATCACATTGGTGATGCGCAGCACCCGCGCCGCCGCCGCGTCCTTCGCTGGCGAAAACCAGTAGCCGAGCAGCGGCTCGACGCGCTTCTCGATCGCCTCCGGGGCGGCGGCGGCTGAGGCGGCGAACAATGCGAGCACTACGAGGGGTAAGCGAATAAGCGGCATGCAACCGCCAAGTTTACTCTCCCGCCGTCGCCTCGTGCGGGGCTAGCGCCGATCGAGCACGCTTATGCGCCCATCACTTCATCTGGCGTGCAGGTGCTTCCGCATGAATGCTGCAGCGCGCAGCAGCGAGTCCTGGGTGGCGAGGTCGTCGGCGAGCGTGCGCACCTGCGGTGCGCGGAAGTCGAAGCCCCGGCCTACCCCGGGGTAGACGAGGACCCGGGCGTCGCGATTCCTGCCCTGCAGCGACTCGATGCCGGTGAGGATGGTACGCACCCGCTGGTACTGCTCGTGCTCGCCCAGAAACACCAGCACCGGAACCTGCAGCTCGTCCACTTCGGGCGCGTACTGGTAGACCTGCAGCGCCTCCGGCGCTTCCGGGTGCTGCCAGTGCGGGTAGTAGGAGACATAGCAGGCCGTCTTCGCCTGCCGTTTTTGCGTCACCATCGCCTTGAGTGCGTAGTACCCCCCGCGGCTGAGCGAGACCACGCAGGCGCGCTCCTGTCCGCGGGCTTCGGGCAAGGCCAGCGCGAAGTCGATGCCCCGGGCGGCGTCGTCCTCGAGTGCCACGTCGTATGCCACCGGCATGGCGGGGATGAAGCGACCGCTGTGCAGATCGGGCGCGACCACCGTGAAGCCCCGCGCCGCAAGGCGCCGTGGGACAAGCCGCGTGAGCTCGTCGAGGCCACGTCGGCCGTGCAGAAACACGACGATCGGGAAACGGCCCGTCGCGGCGGGCGTGAAAATCTCGACCGGCACCTCGACCTCGCCGCTGCGATAGGTCTCCGAGCGGCTGCGCACGCCGTAGTTGGCCGGCACCGGCATCGCGCCGCGCTCCCACCAGTCGGCATCCCACCACCACTTGTCCTGGTCCTGCGGAAAGCGCTGCGTAGTCCACGGCTCGTGCGTCGCCGAGGCGGGGAGGGCGAGGGCTGCCATGCAGACGAACAGAACGGCGAGGCGGGCGGCTGACATAGAATCCATTCAATCACAGAGGTGGGGGGCCATGAAGGCGATCGTCATGACGCTGGTACTCGCCGCGCTCGCCTTCTCGGCCGCGGGGCAGGACTATGAGCGCGAGCATCGGTGGGAACAGGAGGTGCGCTCGTTTCTCATGGTCGGCGACGCAGTGCGCATCGCCTCGCCGCGCGGGCCCTCCTTCCTGGGCCTGCATGCGGAGGGCGCGCCCGGCAAGCCGGCCGTGGTGCTGGTGCACGGGATGGGGGTGCATCCCGATCACGGCATCATCGGCAGCCTGCGCGCGGCGCTCTCCGATCTCGGGTTCGAGACGCTCTCCATCCAGATGCCGGTGCTTCCCGCCGACGCGTCCGGCACGGCGTATCCGCCTCTCTTCCCGGAGGCCGCCGGGCGCATCGCCGCCGCGGCCGACTGGCTGCGCGCGAAAGGCCGGCAGCGCATCGTGCTCCTGTCGCATAGCATGGGCTCCTGGATGAGCCAGAGCTACCTCGAGGCCGCTGCAAGCACGCCGTTCGCGGCCTGGATCTGCATCGGCCGTTCCGGCGCGCTTGCTGCGATCGCCGGCCACAAGGTGCCGGTACTCGACCTGTACGGCGAAATAGACTATCCGGCGGTGCTGCAGCACGCCGCCGAGCGCCGGCGCACCCTCGAGCGCATCCCGGGCTCGCAGCAGGCGGTGATCGCCGGTGCCGACCATTTCTTCGCCGGCCGGGAGAAGGAGCTGGCGCAAACCGTTCGTGCATTCATCGAAGGATTGAGGCAACCATGAGACACCTGCTTCTCGCGCTGGCGTGCGCCGGCGCTTCGGTCGTGCAGGCGGCGGAGGAGCCGCCGACGTTCACGATCCGTGTGCTGACGCCTGAAACCGCGCTCAAGGCGGCCCAAGGAGCTCTCAAGGCCTGCCGCGATCGCGGCTACCAGGCGACGGTGGCGATCGTCGACCGCATGGGCGTGATGCAGGTGCTGCTGCGCGATCGCTTCGCCGGCCCGCACACCACCGACATGGCGGCGGCCAAGGCGTTCACGGCGGTGAGCTTTCGCACCAACACGAGCGAGCTCGCCGAGGCGACGCAGGCCGGCCGCGAGATGAGCGGCATCCGTCATCGGCCGGGCGTCGCCGCCGTCGGCGGCGGCATGATGATCGAGTCGAGCGGCTCGCTGCTTGGCGCCATCGGCGTGTCGGGCGCGCCCGGCGGCGCGGCGGACGATGTCTGCGCCGCGGCAGGCATCGAGGCGATTCGCGACGAGCTCGATTTCGGACCGCTGCAATAGCCTTCGCATCTCCGACGGCTGGGCGCCGGCTCGGCGACCGGCACGTTTCATGCCGTCCGGTTCGCACGCGGGGTGGTGCATAATCGGCGCCATGATGGCGCGCTGGATCCGGCTCGGGACGCTCGAGCCTTTCGACTTCGCCGCGGGCTGCGCGGGGCTTGCCGCCGTGCAGGCGAGTGGCGCGGCGCCGGCGCTGCTGTGGGCGCAGGCCGACGAGCGTTACCTCTTCGCGCTCGTCGCGCCGCGCAAGCACGCCCCGGGTCGCAGCTCGCGCTGGCTTTCCTGGGCGCTCGCACCCGCCATCGCCACCTACCGGCAGCTCGGCCTGCCGGCGTATCTGCAGGGCGATGCGATCTGGCTGCATGGGCGGCGCATCGCCGAGAGCTCGTCGCAGAGCATCGGGGAATGCGCGGTCGTCGCGTCGAGCTTCCTGCGGCAGAGGCCGCTCCACGACGAGGCGATTTCCTCCCGCGACCTGCAGGAGGCCTTTCGCCTGCGGCTCGAGGCGCAGCACGGCTGGCAGTTCGACACTTCCTGGCCGACCGACGCGGAAAAGCGTCCGGCTCAGGTCCCCAGCTTCTCGTAGACCGGCCGGATCTCGCGCCGGATCGCGGCGAGTTGCGTCGAGTACACGGCGGCCGCCGCCATTGCGATCAGCCCGCAGGCGAAGAGCGTGAGCGGCGGGCCTGCGCGTTCTGCGACCCAGCCGGCGGCGAGCGCGCCCAGCGGCGCCATGCCGATGAACGACATCACATACAGCGCCGCGACGCGCCCCCGCAGCTCGTCGGGAACGATGCTCTGCAGGATGGTGTTCGTCGAGGCCGCCGTGAGCATGAGCCCCAGGCCGACGAAGTACAGCGCCGGCCCGGCGAGCGCAAGCGTAGGTGCCCAGGCGAATACGCACAGCGCGGCGCCGGACCCCGCGGCGGTCCAGGCGATGAGGCGGAAGAGCCCCCGGATGCCGCTGCGGAGCGCGAGGTAGACGAGCCCGGTGACCGCGCCCGCTCCGGCGCAGGAAATGAGCAGCCCCAGGGTGCGCGAATCGCCGCCGAAGGCTTCCTGCGCGAACCAGGGCATGAGCGCCACGTACGAGCCGACCGTGAGGCTGGTGGCCGTGAGGAGCAGCAGGGCGCTGCGCGCCGGCAGGAATCCGTACGCGTAGCGCGCGCCGGCGGCGAGCTGGCGCGCGAGTCCCGACTCGGCCGGCGCCGGCCTCGGCGGCGGCGCGGCGATGTGGTGCAGGGCAAGCAGCATGGCCGCGTAGGACAAGGCGTTCGCGCCGAAGCCCCAGCGCTCGCCAAAGGCCGCGATGATCGTGCCGCCGAGCATCGGCCCCACGAACCGTGCGCCGTTCATCATGACCGAGTTGAGCGCGATGGCGCTGGCCAGGTCGGCCCGGCCGCCGACCAGCTGGATCAGCAGCGACTGACGCGCCGGGGCGTCGCAGGCGTTCACCACGCCGAGCACCAGGTTGCCGGCGATGAGGTGCCATGGCTGCACTGCGCCGCTCGCGACCAGGGCGAACATGGTAGCCGCCTGCAGCGCCGCGATCGCGTTGGTGGCCAGCAGCACGCGGCGCCGGTCGAGGCGGTCGACGAACACGCCGGCGAGCGGCGCGAGCACGAGGAACGGGATCTGCATCGCGAAGGCGGCAAGCCCGAGCATGAACGCCGAGCCGGACAAGCGATACACGAGCCAGCTCGTGGCGATGAGCTGCAGCCAGGTCCCGACCTGGGAGACCCCCTGGCCGGCGAAGAAAAGCCGGAAGTCGCGATGCCGCAGCGCCCGCAGGCCATGCGGCAGGCTCACGAGCGCGCTTGGAGCCGTCCGAGCTGATCGCGCAGCTTGGCGAGCGCTGCCTGGAAATCGCCGACCCGCGCGCGTTCCTGCTCCACCACCTTCGGGGGCGCGCGCTCGACGAACGACGGATTGGCGAGCTTCGTTTCGGCTCGCGCGAGCTGCGCCTCCAGGCGCGCGACCTCCCTGGCGATGCGCTGGCGCTCGGCCGCCGGGTCCACTTCCTTGTGCAGCATGATGCGCGCCTCACCGAGCACCGCCACCGGCGCGGTCGACTCGGGCAGGGGGTTGCGCCGCTCGAACGCGCTCAGGCGGGCGAGGGCGCAGAGGGCACGGCTCGCATAGGGAAGATCGGACACGGCGGGGTCCGCGGTGCGCAGCAGCGCAACCTTCTCGGCGGGCGGAAGCTTCGCCTCGGCCCGCAGGGTGCGCGCCGCGGCAGTCCATTCCATGAGCGCCGCCATGTCGCGCTCGGCCGCGGCGTCGATCTTCTCGGGCTGCGACTTCGGGTACGGCTGGAGCATGATGGTTTCGCCGCGCTTGCCCGCGAGCGGCGCCACCTTCTGCCACAGCTCCTCGGTGATGAACGGCGCGATGGGGTGCAGCAGGCGCAGCGCCGTCTCAAGCGTGCGCACGAGGGTGCGCCGGGTGCCGCGGCCCGACGCCTCGTCGGCGTCCGCGAGCTGCAGCTTCGCCAGCTCCACGTACCAGTCGCAGTACTCGTCCCAGACGAAGCGGTAGACGGCGCCGGCGGCGTTGTCGAACCGGTATTCGGCGAACGCCTGCTCCACCTCCGCTTCCACGCGCTGTAGCCGGGACACGATCCAGCGGTCGGCGAACGAGAGCGCGACGGGCTGGCGCTCGTCGAGGCCGCAGTCCTTTCCTTCCGTGTTCATCAGCACGAAGCGCGCCGCGTTCCACAGCTTGTTGCAGAAGTTGCGGTAGCCCTCGCAGCGGCCCAGGTCGAAGTTCAGCGTGCGCGAGAAGCTCGCGAGCGAGGCGAACGTGAACCGCAGCGCATCCGCGCCGAAGGCGGGGATGCCGGCCGGGAAGTGCGAGCGCACATAGGCCTCGATCTTCTGGCGGTGCTCCGGCTTCATCAGTCCTACGGTGGACTTCCCCAGCAGCGCCTCGAAGGAGATGCCGTCGATGAGATCGAGCGGATCCAGCGTGTTGCCCTTGGACTTCGACATCTTCTCGCCCTCGGCGTCCCGCACGATGGCGTTGATGTAGACGTGGCGGAACGGCACGCGTCCGGTGAAGTGACGCGTCATCATCACCATGCGCGCCACCCAGAAGAAGATGATGTCGAAGCCGGTCACCAGCACGTCGGAGGGCAGGAAGGTCTCGAGATCCTTCGTCTTCTCGGGCCAGCCCAGCGAGGAGAACGGCACCAGCGCCGAGGAGAACCACGTGTCCAGGACGTCGGGATCGCGCCGCAGCGCCGCGCCGGCGGCCTTGCGGCGGGCCTCGTCTTCCGAGCGGGCGACGTACACGTTCCCGGCGTCGTCGTACCAGGCCGGGATCTGGTGGCCCCACCAGAGCTGGCGCGAGATGCACCAATCCTGGATGTTCTCGAGCCACTGGTTGTAGGTGGCGGTCCAGTGCTCGGGAAAGAAGCGCACCTCGCCGCGTGCGACCACCTCCAGCCCGTCGCGGGCGAGGCCCTCCATCTTCACGAACCACTGGTCGGTCAGCATCGGCTCCACGATCACGCCGGTGCGCCCCGAGCGCGGCACGCGAAGCCGGTACGGCTTCTCCGCGATGAGCAGGCCCAGCGCCTTCAGATCCTCGACGACGCGCTTGCGCGCCTCGAAGCGCTCGAGGCCGCGGTATTGCGCCGGGACGGCGTCGTTGAGATGCGCATCCAGGGTGAGGATGCTGATCGGATCGAGGCCGTGGCGCTTGCCGACCTGGTAGTCGTTGAAGTCGTGCCCCGGCGTGATCTTGACCGCGCCGGTGCCGAAGGCCGGGTCGACGTACTCGTCGGCGATCACGGGCACGCGGCGGCCGGTGAGCGGAAGCTGCACGGCCTTGCCGATCAGGCCCTGGTAGCGCGGGTCCCCGGGATGGACCGCGACGGCCACGTCGCCCAGCAGCGTCTCCGGGCGCGTGGTGGCCACGACGACGCCGCCTTCCCCCTGGCCGAAGGGATAGCGGATCTCCCAGAGGCGTCCGTCCTCCTCCTCGGTGTCGACTTCGAGATCCGACACCGCGGTGCCGAGCGCCGGGTCCCAGTTCACCAGGCGCTTGCCGCGGTAGACGAGGCCTTCCTCGTACAGGCGGACGAAGACCTCCGCCACGGCACGCGACATGCGGGCGTCCATGGTGAAGTAGCCCGCCTTCTGTCCTTCGGCATCGGCGTACGCCCAGTTGGCCGAAGCGCCCAGGCGGCGCATCTGCCGGGTGATGGTCGCGCCGGAGCGCTGCTTCCACCGCCACACGCGCTCGACGAATGCCTCGCGGCCGAGGTCGTGGCGGCTCTTGCCTTCTTCCTCGATCTGGCGCTCCACCACGATCTGCGTGGCGATGCCGGCGTGATCGGTGCCGACCACCCAGTTCGTGTTGCAGCCGCGCATGCGGTGGTAGCGGACGAGGGCATCCATCAGCGTCTGCTGGAACGCATGGCCCATATGCAGCGTCCCGGTCACGTTCGGCGGGGGCAGCTGAATGCAGTAGGCCGGGGCGGCGTGGTCCCGGTGGCCGAAATAGCCGGCCGCTTCCCACCGCTGGTACCAGGCCTGCTCGATGGCGGCCGGGTCGAAGCTCTTGTCCAGCACTTCAGTCTCGGCGAGGGTGGGCGAGCGCGTGGGCGAGGGAAGCGGCGAGCGCCTCGCGAACCGTCTGCGTGACGGCGACGCGCAGCTCCCCCCGCATGCCGTCGATGGCGCGGGCCGCGATGCGGTCGGTCTCGGCGGCGAGGCGCTCCAGCACCGCGCGCTCGAGGTGCCGGGCGAGCGCCTCGAGCGCCGCGCCGTCCACCGCCGGCGGCGCGCGCTCCTCGTCGACGATCTGGGTCAGCACCGGGACCGCTTCGGGCTCAGTCACCGTTCGCTTCCTTCGCGAGGTCGTGGGCGCCGATGCGGTAGCCGCGCTCCTGGTAGAACCGGTAGCGCCGCCGCGCGGCCTGGCGCTCGGCCTCGTCGGCCGACACGACTTCCAGCAAGCGCTCGAAGCGCTCGAAGTGCGGCGGGGTGTCCTCGCCGAGGTTGAGGAGCAGCTCGCAGCCCGGCGGCGTTTCGGGTCCGGTGGCGATCAGCACCGGTGTTTCGGGGGCGAGCGGGTCGTGCGCCGCGCAGTGCGGCACGAAGGCCGTCGCGGGCCAGGTCCACAGGAGCCGGTCGAGCCGGCCGGCGAGCTCCGCGTCCGGGGCATAGACGAGCAGCCGCTTGCCCTGGGCGAGCGCCTTGCCCGCGAGCCGGCAGGCGACCTGCAGACGGTCCGGGGCGTTGAAGTAGAAATCCACGGTGGTCACTTGCGGCCGGCGCGGCGCAGCGCGAGGCGTACGAGCAGCGGAACCGGGCGGCCGGTGGAGCCTTTTTCGCGGCCGGAGCGCCAGGCGGTGCCGGCGATGTCCAGATGCGCCCAACGCTGCTCGCGCGTGAAGCGCGACAGGAAGCAGGCCGCGGTGATGCTGCCGGCCGGACGGCCGCCGATGTTGGCGAAGTCGGCGAAGTTCGAGCGCAGCTGCTCCTGGTAGTCGGGCCACAGCGGCATCTGCCACACGCGGTCCCAGGCCTCCTCGCCGGCCTCGCGGACCTCGTCGGCGAGCTTCTGATCGTTGGCGAAGAGCCCGGTCGCCACATGGCCGAGCGCGATCACGCACGCGCCGGTCAGCGTGGCGATGTTGATGACGGCCTCGGGGTGAAGGCGCGCGGCATAGGTGAGCGCATCGCACAGGATGAGCCGCCCCTCGGCGTCCGTGTTGAGAATCTCCACGGTCTGGCCCGAGAGCGTCGTCACCACATCGCCGGGCTTGACGGCGGCGCCGCCGGGCATGTTCTCGCACGCCGGGATGAGGCCGACCACGTTCACCGGCGCCTTCATCCCGGCGAGCGCGCGCAGCGCGCCGATCACCGAGGCCGCGCCCGACATGTCGAACTTCATCTCGTCCATCTCGGCGGCCGGCTTGAGCGAGATGCCGCCGGTGTCGAAGGTGATGCCCTTGCCGACCAGGACGAGCGGGCGTTTCGACTTGCCGGCCCCCTGGTAGCGCAGGACGATGAACTTCGGGGGCTGGTGCGAGCCGCTCGTGACGGCGAGGAAGGCCCTCATGCCGAGGCGCTCGAGGTCGCGCCGCTCGAGGACCTCGATGCCCAGGCGCAGCTGCCGCGCGAGCTTCTTCGCCTCGTCGGCGAGGTAGGTGGGGGTGCAGATGTTCGCCGGGAGGTTGCCCAGCGTGCGCGCGAGATCGGCGCCGTCGGCGGTCGCCACGGCTTCGGCGAGCGCCTGCTCGAGGGGGGCGCTCGGCGAAGCCGGCAGCACGACGCGCGAGAGCGCCGGCCCGGCCGCCTTCTTCTGCGTCTTCAGGCCCTCGAATCGGTAGAACGCCTCGCGCAGGCCCAGCACCGCGTGGCGAACGTTCCACGACACCGGCCGCGCGCCGACCTTGGCGTCGACCAGGAACAACGCGGCATCCTTCGCGCCCAGATCGCGCAGCGCTCCGGCGGCGCCGCGCACCGCGTCGCGGTAGGCCGCCTCGGCGAATTCCTGGCGCTCGCCCAGGCCCACCACGAGCACGCGCTCGGCGGACACGCCCGCGAGCGAGCGCAGCAGCAGCGTCGAACCGGTTCTCGGCGGCAGATCCGCGAGCGCCGCGCGCAGCGCGCCGCGCGCGGCCTGGTCGATGCGCTTCGCGGCCGGCGTGAGGCTGCGGTCGGCGTGCACGCCGACCACGACGCAACCGGCTTTGGCCGTCTCGGGCGAGAGCGTCCTTATGCTAAATTCCATCGGGAAAGTATCGCATGATCTTCCACCGGGCGCTCCTCAGGGAATTCGCGAGCCTCGCCGGCGCGGTGTTCATGACGCTGTTCGCCATCGCGATCACCACACGCCTCATCCGGCTGCTCGGCCAGGCGGCGGGCGGGCGCATCCCGACCGACGCGGTGCTCGCGTTTCTCGGCTTCTTCACGCTCGGCGCGCTGCCGGTGCTGTTGTCGCTCACGATGTTCATCTCGGTGCTGCTCACGCTTACGCGCAGCTGGCGCGACTCGGAGATGGTGATCTGGTTCGGGGCCGGGCTGTCGCTCGCGTCGTGGCTGAAGCCGGTGCTGCTGTTCGCCGCGCCGCAGATCGCGGTGATCGCGGCGACCTCGCTGTTCATCGCGCCGTGGGCGGCGCAGATGGGCGCGGAGTATGCGACCCGCCTGGAGGCCCGCGACGACGTCTCGCGCGTGAGCCCCGGCGTCTTCGGCGAGACCTCCGGCCGCGACCGCGTGTTCTTCGTCGAAGCGGTCGACGGCGAGGCGGCGGTGGTGCAGAACGTATTCCTGAGCTCGGTGCAGGAGCAGCGCAGCGGCGTCAGCATGAGTCGCACCGGACGCACCGAGACCGCCGAGAACGGCGACCGCTTCATCGTGCTGGAGCAGGGCCGCCGCTACGAGGGCGCTCCCGGCGACGAGGAGTACCGCGTGATGGAGTTCGAGCGCTACGCGGCGCGCATCCAGAAGCGCGAGGGCGCGGCGCCGCAGCCCACGCACAAGACGCAGTCGACCTGGGGGCTCCTCGCCGATCCGTCCAACGCGCATCGCGGCGAGCTTCTCTGGCGCATCGGCGTGCCCATCTCGGCGGCGGTGCTGGTGCTGCTCGCCATTCCCCTGAGCTTCGTCAACCCCCGCGCGGGCCGCTCGGTGAACCTGCTGTTCGCGCTGTTCACTTATATCGTCTACTCGAACCTGCTCGGGGTGAGCCAGGCCCGCGTGGCGCAGGGCCGCCTAGACTTCGGCGTCGGGTGGTGGCTGGTGCACGCGGTCATGATCGTGCTGCTGCTGGTGCTGTTCGCGCGGCGCATGCAGCTCATCCGCCTGAGGTTCCGCCGGTGAGCGGACGCATCCGCACCCTCGAGCGCTACCTCGCGCGCCAGATCTACGGCGCCGTCGCGTTCGTGCTGCTCGGGTTCCTCGCGCTGTTCGCCTTCTTCGACCTCATCAAGGAAATGGGCGATCTGGGCAACGCCGACTACCAGCTGCGCCAGGTGTTCGTGTTCGTGCTGCTGTCGCTGCCGACACACGCCTATGAGCTCTTTCCGGTGGCGGTGCTCATCGGCACCCTCTACGTGCTCGCGCAGCTCGCGGCCAACTCCGAGTTCACGGTGATGCGCGGCTCCGGGCTGTCGCCGGTGCGCGCCGGCGCGACGCTCGCGAAGATCGGGGTGCTGTTCGTCGTGCTCACCTTCGTCACCGGCGAATGGGTGGCGCCGGGCGCCGAGGAGCGGGCGCAGAAGCTGAAGCTGCGGGCCATGAGCTCGCTCATCGGCCAGGACCTGCAGTCCGGCCTTTGGTTCAAGGACGAGGGCGCATTCATCAACGTGCGCGAGGCCCGCCAGGCCGACGCGCTCAGCGGCGTGCGGATCTACGACTTCGACGGCGACTACCGCCTGCGCCGCATGACCGCCGCAGAGCAGGCGCTCTACCAGGGCGACGGGCGCTGGCGCCTCACCAAGGTGGTGCAGACCGAGTTCACGCCGCAGGGACCGCGCACGCTGCGCGCGGCCGACCTCGAATGGCGCTCCGCGGTGACGCCCGACCTGCTCGGGGCGCTTATCGTGCGTCCGGAGCGCATGTCGGCCCTGGCGCTGCACCGCTATACCCAGCACCTCGCGGAGAACCGTCAGCGCACGGAGCGCTACGAGATCGCTTTCTGGAAGAAGCTGCTGTACCCGTTCGCGACCCTGGTGATGATGGCGCTCGCGTTGCCGTTCGCGTATCTCTCGGCCCGCGCCGGCGCCGTGGGGCTGAAGGTCTTTCTGGGCATCATGCTCGGCATCCTGTTCCACATGCTGAACAGCCTGTTCTCGCACATCGGGCTGCTGAAGAGCTGGCCGCCGCTCTCGGCCGCGGTGGTGCCCAGCGCGGCGTTCCTGGCCGCCGCGGTGCTGATGATGTGGTGGGTCGAGCGCCGCTAGGCGGCGTCCACCACCCGGGTCCCGGCGAGGCGGTCGTGCAGGAACTGGCGCTCGCGGTCGACGAGCGCCCACAGGATCGAGACGAGGCTCGGCACGAGCACGAGGGCGAGCACGAAGCGCGCGAGCGCCCTGCGCGGCGTGACCTCGACGAGCCGCAGGTGCCAGGCCTTCATCGCGAGCGTCTGACCGCCGCGCAGCCAGCACCACAGGAAATAGGCGGCGAAGGTCCCGCCGATGACCAGCTGCAGCGCGAATCGCGGCCATCCGCCGGTCACCTCGCGGCCGCCGCTCATGAAGAAAAACAGCCAGGCGGCGAAAAACGCGACCGCGAAGAGCAGGATCGCCTCGTAGAGCATGCTGGCCAGGCGCCGAAGCAGCCCCGGCGTGGGCGCGCTCACGGCGAGACGATGCTGCGACGCTCCTCGGGGGGCAGCGCCTGGTATTCCGCCCACTCCTGCCGCAGCTTCTTGCGCTCCTCCGGCGGAGTCTTGGCGATGCGCTTGTAGCTCTCGCGCGCCTGCTGGCGCTGCTCGGGGGTGAGGTCGGCCCACGCCTGCATGCGCCGCTGGACCCGTTCCCGGGCCTGCGGCGTCATGCCGGCATAGCGGTTGGCGATGGCGATCCAGCGCCGCCGCTGCTCGGGCAGCAGGCGCTCCCATTCAGGTTTCAGCGGCGCGAGCACCGTCTGCTGGTCGGCGGTGAGCTCGGCCCAGGCCGGGCGCGCCGCGGCGGACTTGGCCGACTTCTTCTCCTGACCCGATTTTTTCTCCTGGCTGGTTTTTTTCTCCGGCTTCTGCGCCGCGGGTGCCTGCGCGAGCACCGGGCCCGCCAGGCCGAGCGCCAGGAGAACCGCGACCGCGCGCCGCATCAGAGGTCCGTGCGCCGCTTCTTGAGCCATGCCTGGAAGCCGCGGTCGAGGTAGGCGTCGATCGGCAGCTCGTCGGTGAGCAGCTGCGCGTCGATCTCCACCAGCTCCGCGAGGCGCTGGTTCTGCTGCCAGGCCTGGCCGCCGAGGACCACGGCGAGCAGCACGGCGAACGGCAGCACGACCCGCGCGGCCACCCCGCGCCAGCCGCCGAGCAGCACCAGCGCGTGGTCGGCCCAGGCGAGCGCCGACGCCGGCTCGGTTCTCTGGCGCGCAAGGGCGCGTTCGCGCGCCGCCCGCAGCCGGCCGGCGACGCGCTCGTCCACGGCGAGGCCGCGATTGAGGGCGTGGCGCAGCTTGCTGGCGAACTGCTGATCGTTCATCGTTTCCAGAAATGGCTCAAAGAGTGATCCCCCGCGCCTTCAGTGCCAATGCCAAAGTATGCGCCGCCCGCGAGCAATGCGTTTTCACGCTGCCCTGCGAGCAACCCATGACTTTGGCGGTCTCGGCCACGTCCAGTTCCTCCCAATAACGCATGAGGAAGGCCTGCCGTTGACGTTCCGGCAAGCGTGCCAATTCTTGCTCAATGATTTCAATCACTTGCGCCTTCTCGAGCCGGTCCGCGGGAGATTCCTCCGAGTCCGTTCCGGGCGCGGCCTGCAGCGTCTCGAGCGGATCCTGCTCCTCCTCCTCGGCACGGCCGGGCGTCATTGCCGACAGGAGCGTGGTCCAGAGCGAGCGCACCTTCTGGCGCCGGTACCAGTCGCGGATGGCGTTCTGCAGGATGCGGTGAAAGAGCAGCGGCAGTTCCTGCACCGGCCGGTGGCCGTACTTCTCGGCGAGGCGCAGCATGGCGTCCTGCACGATATCGAGCGCCGCCTCCTGCTCCCGGACGGCGAACGCGGCCTGCTTGAACGCACGTCGCTCGACGCTTTCCAGAAACGCCGATAGCTCGCTGCGGGAGGCCAGAGGGACCCTCTGCGGGGCGTTGTTGTGGGCGCAGGATGGTATCAAAAACCCCGTGGCGCGACCCGCGCCGGTCCTTGACCGCACCGCACCAAGCCTTTATTGTGCAAAGCTTTTCGCGGGGCCACCCCAACGTTCATGGACCGAATCAAGACCAGCGCGCTCACCGGCGCCGAGATCGTGGTGCGATGCCTGCAGGAAGAGGGCGTCGAGTACGTCTTCGGCTACCCCGGCGGCGCGGTGCTCTTCATCTACGACGAGCTGTTCAAGCAGGACAAGGTGCGCCACGTGCTCGTGCGCCACGAGCAGGGCGCGGTCCATGCCGCCGACGGCTACTCGCGCTCCTCGCAGAAAGTCGGCGTGTGCCTGGTCACTTCGGGTCCCGGCGTCACCAATGCCGTCACCGGGATCGCCACCGCGTACATGGATTCGATCCCGATGGTGGTGCTCACCGGCCAGGTGCCGACCCACGCCATCGGCCTGGACGCCTTCCAGGAGTGCGACACCGTCGGCATCACGCGCCCGATCGTGAAGCACAACATGCTGGTGAAGGACGTGAAGGACCTCGCCTTCGCGATCAAGAAAGCCTTCCACATCGCCGCGACCGGCCGCCCCGGTCCCGTAGTGGTCGACATTCCGAAGGACGTCACCACGGCGGTGGCCGAGTTCCACTATCCCGATGCGGTCGCCATGCGCTCGTACAACCCGGTGCGCAAGGGGCACGCAGGCCAGATCCGGAAGGCCGTGCAGCTGCTGCTCGAGGCCGAGCGCCCGATGGTCTACACCGGCGGCGGCGTGGTGCTGTCCAATGCCGCCGATGCGCTGCGCGAGCTGGTGAAGCGGCTCGGCGCGCCGTGCACCAACACGCTGATGGGGCTGGGCGCCTATCCCGCCACCGACCGGCAGTTCCTCGGCATGCTGGGCATGCACGGCACCTACGAAGCCAACATGGCGATGCAGCACTGCGACGTCCTGCTCGCCATCGGCGCGCGCTTCGACGACCGCGTCATCGGCAACCCGGTGCACTTCGCGCAGAACCCGCGCAAGATCATCCACATCGACATCGACCCGTCATCGATCTCCAAGCGCGTGCGCGTGGACGTGCCGATCGTCGGCAACATTCCCGACGTGCTGGAGGAGCTGCTCAAGGCGCTGCAGGGCGCGAAGCCGCGCGTGCTCGATCCCTGGTGGCGCCAGATCGAGGACTGGCGCGCCAAGAACTGCCTGCGCTACGACCGCAGCTCGAAGATCATCAAGCCGCAGTACGTGCTGGAGAAGCTCTACGAGGTCACCGGCGGCGAGGCCTTTGTCACCTCCGACGTGGGCCAGCACCAGATGTGGGCGGCGCAGTTCTACAAGTTCGACCGGCCGCGGCGCTGGATCAATTCCGGGGGCCTCGGCACCATGGGCTTCGGCCTGCCCGCGGCCATGGGCGTGCAGCTCGCCAATCCCGGCGCGACGGTCGCCTGCGTCACCGGCGAATCGTCCATCCAGATGTGCCTGCAGGAGCTCTCGACCTGCAAGCAGTACCGCCTGCCCATCAAGGTCGTCAACCTCAACAACCGCTACATGGGCATGGTGCGCCAGTGGCAGCAGTTCTTCCACGGCAACCGCTACTCCGAGTCCTACATGGACGCGCTGCCCGACTTCGTCAAGCTGGCGGAGGGCTACGGCCACCGCGGCGTGCTGGTGGAGCATCCCGCCGACGTCGAGCCGGCGCTGCGCGAGGCCTTTGCCAACAAGAAAGAGCTCGTGTTCCTCGACTTCATCACCGACCAGCGCGAGAACGTCTACCCGATGATTCCCGGCGGCAAGGGAATCACCGAGATGATCCTGTCCGAAGAGCTGTAGATGAGCCGGCACATCATCTCGGTGCTCGTCGAGAACGAGGCCGGGGCGCTGTCGCGCATTGCGGGCCTTTTCTCGGCCCGCGGCTACAACATCGAGTCGCTCACCGTGGCGCCGACGGAGGACGCCTCGATGTCGCGCATGACCATCGTCACCTCGGGCTCCGAGGACGTGATCGAGCAGATCACCAAGCAGCTGAACAAGCTGATCGAAGTGGTCAAGGTGATCGACCTGTCGGAAGCGGAGCACATCGAGCGCGAGTTGATGCTGATCAAGGTGCGCGCCGGCACGAAGGAGCGCGAGGACATGAAGCGCATGGCCGACATCTTCCGCGGCCGCGTGATCGACGTCTCCGACAACACCTACACCATCGAGCTCACCGGCGACGGGCGCAAGCTCGACGCCTTCATCGCGGCGCTCGACGCGGGCAGCATCCTCGAGACGGTGCGCACCGGCGCGAGCGGCATCGGGCGCGGCAATCGCATCCTGCGGGTTTGAAACCGAGAGCGGGCGCGGCCCGGTCTCCAGCAAGGGGGTAAATCCAATGAAGGTCTATTACGACAAAGACGCGGACCTGTCGCTGGTCAAGGGCAAGAAAGTCACCATCATCGGGTACGGCTCGCAGGGCCATGCGCACGCGCTCAACCTGCAGGAGTCCGGCGTGAAGGTCACCGTCGGCCTGCGCAAGGGCGGTGCGTCCTGGGACAAGGCCAGGAAATCCGGTCTGCGGGTGGCCGAGGTGGCCGAGGCGGTGAAGGGCGCCGACATCGTCATGATCCTGCTGCCCGACGAGCACCACGCCCAGGTCTACCAGGAGCTGATCGAGCCGAACATCAAGAAGGGCGCCTCGCTCGCCTTCGCCCACGGCTTCAACATCCACTACGGCCTGATCCAGCCGCGCGCCGACCTCGACGTGTGGATGGTGGCGCCCAAGGCGCCGGGGCACACGGTGCGTTCCACCTACGCCGCCGGGGGCGGGGTCCCCATGCTGATCGCGGTGCACCGCAACCCTTCGAAGAAGGCGCGCGACGTGGCGCTGTCCTACGCGGCCGCCATCGGCGGCGGCAAGGCCGGCATCATCGAGACCAACTTCAAGGAGGAGACCGAAACCGATCTCTTCGGCGAGCAGACGGTGCTGTGCGGCGGCTGCGTGGAGCTGGTGAAGGCGGGCTTCGACACGCTGGTGGAGGCCGGCTATGCGCCCGAGATGGCCTACTTCGAGTGCCTGCACGAGCTCAAGCTCATCGTCGACCTCATGTACGAGGGCGGCATCGGGACCATGAACTATTCCATCTCCAACAACGCAGAATTCGGCGAATACGTCACCGGGCCGAGGATCATCGACGAGGCGGTGCGCGCGCGCATGAAGGAAGCGCTGCATCGCATCCAGACCGGGGAGTACGCCAAGGAGTTCGTGCTCGAGAACCGCGCCGGGGCCCCGACCCTGCTGTCGCGCCGCCGCATGACGGCCGAGCTGCCGATCGAGAAGGTGGGCGCGCGCCTGCGGGAGATGATGCCCTGGATCAAGCGCAACCGCCTGGTCGACACCTCGAAGAACTGAACGGGGCGCTCCGCCGCCGGTCTCAGGGGCAGGGATGAAGCCGAGCTACCCGCACCCCATCATCGCCCGCGAAGGCTGGCCGTTCGTCGCGGGCACCGCGGCGGTCGCGCTCGCCGTCGCGCTGTGGGCGGGCTGGGGATGGTCGATCCCGTTCTGGCTGGCCGCCGCCTTCGTCCTGCAGTTCTTCCGCGATCCGCCGCGCGACATTCCCGACGATCCCGGGGCGGTGCTCGCGCCGGCCGACGGGCGCATCGTCGAGGTGGGCCGCGCGCGCGATCCCTACCTCGGCCGCGACGCGCTCAAGGTCAGCGTGTTCATGAACGTGTTCAACGTCCACTCGAACCGCTCGCCCGTGGACGGCGTGGTGCGCCAGCGCTGGTATCACCCCGGCGCCTTCGTCAACGCGGCGCTCGACAAGGCCTCGCTCGAAAACGAGCGCAACGCGCTCTGGCTGCAGACGGCCGAGGGGCGCGACGTCACCTGCGTGCAGGTGGCCGGGCTCATCGCGCGGCGCATCCTGTGCTATGTTGAGACGGGCGCGCGGCTCGCGCGGGGCGAGCGCTTCGGCTTCATCCGCTTCGGCTCGCGCGTGGACCTCTACCTGCCGCTCGAGGCGCAGGTGCAGGCGGCGATCGGCGACAAGGTGTATGCGGCCCGGAGCGTGCTGGCATGGCTGAAGAATCCGACTTCGACTCCGAAGTGACGCCCTCGCGGTTCGGCGGGCTGCGCCGGCGCGGCATTTACCTGCTGCCGAACCTTTTCACCACCGGCGTGCTCTTTTGCGGCTTCTTCGCCATCGTGCAGGCCATGAACGGGCGCTTCGAGGTCGGGGCCATCGCCATCTTCGTCGCCATGCTGCTCGACGGCATGGACGGTCGCGTCGCGCGCTGGACCAATACCCAGAGCGAGTTCGGCGCGCAGTTCGACAGCATCGCCGACATGGTGGCCTTCGGCGCCGCCCCGGCCCTGCTCGCCTACATCTGGGTGCTGAACGACCTGGGCACGGCCGGCTGGATCGGCGCCTTCATCTACTGCGCGGGCGCCGGCATCCGGCTCGCCCGCTTCAACGCCAACATCGGCATCGTCGACAAGCGCTATTTCCAGGGGCTGCCCAGCCCCGCCGGGGCCGCGGTGCTCACCGGTCTCGTCTGGGTGCTGGTCGATTTCGGCGTGCTGCCCACCGGGTGGCTCGCGCTCTTCGTGTGGGTGGTGGCCGTGTTCGCCGGCGTCACGATGGTCTCCAACGTGCCCTTCTGGAGCTTCAAGGAAGTGAACTGGAAAAAGCGCGTGCCGCTGTGGGCGATCCTCGCCTGCGTGGTGGCGATTTCCATCATCGCCTGGCGTCCCGCGCTCGTGCTTTGGGGCCTGTTCATGTCCTACGCGCTGTCGGGCTACGTCCTGTGGGCGATGGGCCACCGCGCGCGCCCCGTCCTTCCGGACGAGTGACCTTCCCAGGCGGGCGGGCTAGCGCAGCGTCACGTAGCCGTACCAAAGGCCGGTCAGCACCAGGACGGCGGCCACCGTCCTCGTCAACCCCCGCCCCGAGAACCGGCGGCCGAGCCAGCTCCCGCCGAGGGTGCCGCAGGCGATGAGCAGCGCGAGGAGCAGGCCAAGCACGTAGTCGAGCCGGCCGGCGAAGGCATTCAGCGCGGTGGCGGTGAACACGATGGGCACGCCGGCGGCGACGCCGATCGCGATGGCCTCGCGCGGCGGCACGCGCAGCGCAAGGAGGATGGGGATCAGCATCACCGGGCCGCCGGTGCCCGAGAGCGCCGAGCCGAACCCCACGGCCAGGCCGAGCAGCGCGAGCGCCGGCGCGGTGGGGACATAGGGCTTGGGCTGCCCGCGGGGGCCGAGCAGGGCGTTCAGACCGGAAGCGAGCGCCAGAAACGCGATGAAGAGGCGCACCGCGGTGGAGGGCAGCACGCCGAGGCTCGCCGTGCCGGCCGCCGAGCCCAGTCCCGCGGCGAGCGCGAGCACCGCGACGTCGGCTCCCGGAATTCGGGTCCGGCGCAGGTGCACGACCGCCGCCACGGTGCCGCCGATCAGGAAGCCCATCATGGAGGCCGCGACGGCGTTGTCCACCCCGATGCCGCCGAACTCCGTGAGGGCCGGCACCACCAGCACGCCGCCGATGCCGGTCAGCCCCATGAGCGCGCCCGCCAGCAACGCGGCGGTCGCGATCGCGAGGCTCATTCCCCGCGCATGAGCAACTTGGTGCGCTGGACCGACCGGTGGGCGGATTCATTCAGCATTGTCGTTCCTAGCCGCCCGCGCCGAGCCCGGCGCGCACCCATTGCGCGAAGCGGTGAACGTCGAATTCCTGGGGAACGTAGACGCCGTGCTGGAAGGGGCGGGCGTGCATGCCCTGCTGCTGCCACTCGCAGTTGCGCGCGTCCTGCCGGTTGGTGATGTCCCAGAGCGCCACGTAGTGCTCCAGGTCGGCGGCGGCGAGGGGCAGGTGGCGCGGC
>DATLGR010000411.1:0-2346 GCA_035540415.1 Burkholderiales bacterium
TCGTCGGCATCGTGAGCCGCGCGAATCTGCTGCACGGGCTCGCCCTCGCGCCGCGGCCGCGGGCGGCGAGCCAGACCGACCGGCAGGCGCGCGAAGCGCTCCAGCAGTCGCTGCGGCAGGCGGGACTGCCGATGCATCAGATCAATGTCACGGTAAAGGGCGGCCAGGCGACGCTCTGGGGATGGGTCGATGCCGAGGTGCAGCGGGACGCCGCCAGCGCTGCGGCCGAGGCGATTGCGGGGGTGAAGAAGGTCCGGAACGAGCTGGTGGTGATGAGCCCGGCGGTCCGCGCCGGCCGCGGCTTCGTCTGAAGCCGGGGTTCTACCGCCGCTTCATCCTGCCCGGCCTGGTGCACTGGGCCTGTGGCTTGAAGCCGATGCGGCGCCAGCGCGAGAAGATCGTCCCGCTCGCGCAGGGCCGCGTGCTCGAAGTCGGCATGGGCTCCGGGCTCAACCTTGCCCACTACCGGCCGGGCGCGGTCAAGCAGCTGGTCGGCGTCGATCCGTCCGCGCCCATGACGCGGCGGGCGCTGCGTGCGGCACGCGCGGTATCCTTTCCGGTGGCGCTCGTCCACGCCGCGGCAGAGCGCATGCCGCTCGCCAGCCGCAGCATGGACTGCGCGGTGCTCACCTACACCCTGTGCAGCGTGGACGACCCGCTGCGCGCGCTGCGGGAGATGGCGCGCACGCTGCGCCCGGGCGGCCGGCTGTACTTCTGCGAGCACGGCCTTGCGCCCGATGCCGGCGTGCGCGGCTGGCAGCGGCGCCTGACGCCGGCCTGGCGCCGCCTCGCCGGCGGCTGCCATCTCGACCGCGACGTGCCGGCGCTGCTTCGGCGCGGCGGCTTCGAGATCGCACGCCTCGAAACCGCGTATCTACCCGGCTGGCGGCCGGCAACGTTCAACTATTGGGGCGTCGCCGAGCCGCGATAGTGGCATCATTGCCGCGCATGGGTTCCTTGGGGTTCCGGCTTCGGTGGATCGCGCTCGTGGCGGCGGGGTTTCTTCTCTCGGGCTGCGGCTACAACACGCTGCAGAGCGCCGACGAGCAGGTGAAGGCCGCATGGTCGGAAGTCCTCAATCAGTACCAGCGTCGCGCCGACCTGGTTCCCAACCTGGTGGAAACGGTGAAGGCGTTCGCCGCGCAGGAGCGCGAGGTGCTCACGCGCGTGACCGAGGCGCGCGCGCGTGTGGGCCAGATCCAGGCCACGCCCGAACTGGTCGAGAATCCCGAGGCGTTCGCGCGCTTCCAGGCGGCGCAGGGCGAGCTGTCCGGAGCGCTGTCGCGGCTGCTGGCCGTGGTCGAGAACTATCCGCAACTCAAATCGGATGCGAACTTTCGCGACCTGCAGGCGCAGCTGGAGGGAACCGAGAACCGCATCGCGGTCGCGCGCAACCGCTACATCAAGGCGGTCGAACGCTATAACGTCGCCGTGCGCCAGTTCCCCTCCAACCTCACCGCCATGGCCTTCGGCTTTCAGCCCAAGCCCAACTTCCAGGTCGAAAACGAGCGCGAGATCTCGCGCGCACCCAAGGTGGATTTCGGCCAGAAGCGGCCGTGACTCGCGCCTGCCGTGGCGCGCTGGCGCTCGCAGCCTGCGCGCTCCTGCTCGCCGCCGCGGCGCCGGCGTGCGCCGAGACGGCCATCCCACCGTACACCGCGCGGGTGGTGGACACCACCGGAACTCTCAGCCGCGAGCAGGCGGCTTCCCTGGAGCAGCTGCTGCGCGCCTTCGAGGAGCGCAAAGGGACTCAGATCGCCGTCCTGCTGGTGCCGAGCACCGCGCCTGAGACCATCGAGCAATACGGCCTGCGCGTGGCGGAGCGCTGGAAGACCGGCCGCCGCGGCGTCGACGACGGCGTCATCCTCATCGTGGCCAAGCAGGACCGTGCGGTGCGCATCGAAGTCGGCTACGGCCTGGAAGGCGCGCTGCCCGATGCGACCGCCAATCGCATCATCCGCGAGGCCATCGTGCCGCGCTTTCGCGAGGGGGATTTCTTCGGCGGCGTCACCGCCGGCGTGGATCGCATCGTCCGGGTGATCGATGGCGAGCCGCTGCCGGCGCCGGCCGCCACCGGCGGCGCCGAGGGGGAGCTCGGCGCCGTGCTCCCCGTGCTGCTCGTGCTCGCGCTCGCGGTCGGCGCGGCGTTGCGCCTCGCGCTCGGGCGCCTCGCCGGCGCGCTCGTCACCGGTGGGGTCGTGGGCGCGCTCGCCTGGGCGCTCGCGGGCGCCCTCGCCATCGCGCTTGCGGCGGGCCTGCTCGCCTTTTTCTTCACTCTCGCCGGGGGCCTCGGCGGCGGGGGCCGCTATTACGGCGGCCGGATGCCCGGAGGCTTCGGAGGCGGGG
>DATLGR010000412.1:0-5250 GCA_035540415.1 Burkholderiales bacterium
GCGAAGTGGTGGTTGGGCCAGATGCCCTCGACCACCACGACGCCGCGCTGCTGGCCTTCCTGCGGCTGCGCGTGCACGATGACGGCGCCGCGCTCGTTGCCGAGCTCGACGCGGTCGCCGTCGGCGACGCCGAGGGCGGCGCAGTCGTTGGGGTGGATGAGGGCCGTGGGGCGGCGCTCGCGCTTGAGCGAGCTCGGCGTTTCGGTGAAGGTGGAGTTGAGGAAGGTGCGCGCCGGGGCGGCGACGAGGCGGAAGGGCTTGTCGGGGGTCGCGTTGTCGATGACGTCGAAGTGGTCGGGCAGCGCCGGCATCTCGCGCCAGCGGCCGCCGAAGCGCTGCCAGTCGGCACGGAAGTGAAATTTGCCGTCCGAGGTCGGGAAGCCGTCGAGGAAGTGCATGCGCTCGAAGGGGTAGGCGAAGTCCTGCCCGCCGCGCTCGTAGTTGGTCTGCGCGTCCCACATGCCGGAGCGGCGCAGGGTCTCGTCCATGATCTGCCAGGCGGTCAGCTCGAAGCCGCGGTGTTTGGCGCCCAAACGCCGCGCCAGCTCGCAGATCACGTAGTGGTTCTCGCGCGCCTCGCCCGGCGGCTCGATGAGCTTGCGCGCGACCTGGAACACGGTGTGGCCGCTCGCGGTGTAGAAGTCGTCGTGCTCGAGGAAGGTGCTCGCCGGCAGCACGATGTCGGCGAAGGCCGCGGTCTCGGTGAGGAACTGCTCGTGCACGCAGGTGAAGAGGTCCTCGCGCGAAAGCCCCGCGTGTACCCTGTGGAGCTCCGGGCAGACCATCGCCGGGTTGGTGTTCTGCACGAGGAGCGCGGTCACCGGCGGGCCGCCCTTGAGCGCCTCGGCGTCGCCGGTGAGGATCGGGCCGAGGCGCGACTGGTCGAGCTCGCGCACCGACTTGTCCATGAGATCGGTGCCCTCGATGAGGGTCTTGTCGAGGGGATAGATGCCGGTGTGGCCGTAGAGCGCGCCGCCGCCCTTGTGCGCCCAGGCGCCGGTGACCGCCGGCAGGCAGACGACCGCGTGCATGTTCGCGGCGCCGTTACGCGAGCGCGAGAAGCCGTGGTGCGCGCGGATGTAGCTACGCTTCGTGCCGCCATAGAGGCGCGCGAAGCGCACGATGGTTTCGGCGGGCAGGCCGGTGATGCCGGCGGCCCATTCGGGGGTGCGCGTGCGAAGGTGCGCCGCGAGCGCGTCGGGGCAGTCGGTGTAGCGGCGCAGGTACTTCCAGTCGGCCATGCCCTCGGCGAAGAGCACGTGCATCACGCCGCAGGCGAGCGCGCCGTCGGTGCCCGGGCGCAGCGCGAGGTGCAGATCGGCTTTCTCCGCGGTGCCGGTGCGATAGGGGTCCACCACCACGAGCTTCGCGCCGCGCTTCTTCGCCGCCATCGCGTGCTGCATGACGTTCACCTGGGTGTTCACCGGGTTGCCGCCCCAGATGACGATGAGCTCGGCGTGTTCGGCCGCCTCGCGCAGGTCCACGCCGCGCTTTTCGCCCACGCCCGCCACCCAGCCGGTGTCGGAGAGCGCCACGCAGATGGTCGAGTACCAGCGCGAGTACTTCATGGCGTGGCGCAGGCGGTGGATGCCGTCGCGCTGCACGAGGCCCATGGTCCCGGCGTAGAAATACGGCCACACCGCCTCCGGGCCGTGGCGCGCCGCGGCCTGGGTGAAGGCCTCGGCCACGCGATCGAGCGCCTCCTCCCACGAGATGCGCCGGAACTGGCGGCTGCCCTTCGGGCCGGTGCGCGCGAGCGGGTGCGTGAGCCGATCGGGATGGTGCACGCGCTCGGCGTAGCGCGCGACCTTCTCGCAGATCACGCCCGCCGTATAGGGATTGCGCTCGCCGCCGCGCACGCGCGCGATGGTGCGCGCATCCACGATCTCCACGTCCAGCGCGCAGGTGCTGGTGCAATCGTGGGGGCAGACCGAGGGGGCGATGCGCAGCGGCGCGTTCATCGGCGGGCGGACTTGGTCACGCAAGAGCGGATGGCACCGTACCACAGTCCGGCTGCCGCTGCCGCATCGTCGCCGCAGAGCACGTCAAGCCGAGCCGATGACGATCCCTTTGCCTTCGCTGTCGCGCACAGGGTGATCCTTGAAGGTCTCGGGGCGTTCGATGCGCCTCTCAATTGTCGGCATAGCCCTGCCACCAGGTGCGTTCCGGGTCGTGATTGCGCAAATCCACGCCGAAATCCACCGCGGCCTTCATGGCCATCAGCACCGAGACCCATCCGGCAATGACCTCCACACGATCCTCCGCAGGGACGCCGTGGCAGCGCATCTCGAGGTCGGTTCCGCCGGAGGGATCGGCCTGCAGTCGGAACTGCACCGTCCAGCCGAAGTACTCGGCGACGAAGGATCGACTCGGGATTGTCTCGATCACACGGCCGCGGCTCTCGAGATTGCCGGGCACCACGAAATGGATGACGCCCCCCTCTTCTTCCGCCGACTCCGCCCAGAATCGGCTCCGCCCTTCCGCGGTCGCGAGCGCCGGGAAGACGTCGGATGGCGGGGAGCGGAAGTGCAGGCGCCAGAAGATGGAATGGGGATCCGCCTGGAACCTGGGGGCGCCTTTCGGAGCGTTCTCATCCATGGCGCGCCTCCGTGCCGTGACGCCGCCACGTTTCCGTGGCACTCAGAGGCCTTCCGGCCTCGAGGTAGCTCTTGAGGCTGGAAAGGATGGCCGACCATCCCTGTCGCGCCGGGTCGTGGGCATCGAGGGGCAGATGCGTCACCGTGAGGCGCACGCTCCCGCCCACGGGCTGCAGCTCGAAGGTCACGGCCGAATCGGCCGAAGCGGAGGCATCGCGGCAGGACCACGTATAGGACAGGCGCCGGGGCGGATCGTATTCGAGCACCTCGCCTTCCAGCTCCACTTCCTGGCCGTCTTCGACATAGAGGCGCACGGGCGAGCCCTTCCGCCAATCGCTTTCGATCCGCCTGCCCGCCCAGTAGCGGCGACTGAATGCGCCCTCGGTGAGCGCCTGCCAGACCTTTTCGGGGGTGCTTTCGATGAATATCACGTAGACGAAGGAATCGTCAGCCATCGGAATCTTCCTCCAGGGCTCGCCGCAGCTCGGCGAGTGCGGTTACGCGGACACGCTCATATTTACCGATCCAGCGGTCGTAGATTTCGTGAATCGGCACAGGATTGAGGTAATGAAGCTTCTCGCGGCCACGCCATAGGCAGACCACCAGATTCGCGGCTTCCAGCATCGCGAGGTGCTTGCTGACCGCCTGCCGCGACATGTCGAGGCCGTCGCAAAGTTCGCTCAGCGTCTGGCCGTTTCTCTGCCGCAGCCGATCGAGCAACTGGCGACGCGAGCTGTCGGCCAGCGCCTTGAATACCTCATCCACGCGCCATTATGCAACCTTACGGTTGCGTGTCAAGCCACTGCACGCACCGCCAAGCGCGTGGCGGCATAAGCCTTGCTGCAGTGCGAAGACATCTCTCTTGGAGGCACTTACATTGGATTCAGATACCCCAAAACCTTCGCGCATGTTTATTAACCCGTTCACGCTCTGGACCGATCTCGCGTTCAAGACCGGACTGGCGATGTGGGCATCGATGCAGGCGGCCACCCTGCGGGCGAATCGTGCGGCCGTCGCCGTGATCCCGACCGCCGATGCGCCCGCGCCGAAAGCGCAGGAGGCCGCGAAATCGGCAGAGGAGAAGCTCGCATCGGCGCATGCCGAAGCCCTGCGCAATGCGAAGGTCGCCGTGTTGCATGCCGTCGATGCGCCGCGCAAGGCGCGCGCGGCGGTACGGCAGCCCTCGAAAGCGATTCGCTTCAAACCGGCGCGGGCGAAGCTGCGCAGCACGTCGCATGCGAAGCGCCCGAACGCAAAGCGCCGCGCCAAGCACTAGGGTCTCGAGTCGCCTCCGGCTTCCCCGAAAAAGCGCAGGATCGCGCGGCTCGCGTCCGGCCCTTTGGGGTCGGTGTACGAGCCGCCCGGGCTTCCGCCGAACCACGCATGTCCGGCGCCGTGCACCGACCAATGCTCCAGAACAATGCGACCGTTGGCATCGCGGTGGACCGTTCGCGTGTAGGCGTGGCCGCCGGGCACTTGTCCCTGCTCCACGGATGAGGCTGCGGCCCGGCCTGCCGCCTCAAGGATCACCTGCTCGCCGTTGCGCGGATGCACCGTGGTGTCGCGGTCGCCGTGAAACACGATGAGCGGCACCGCTCCTGCCGATCGTTCGCCCGAAGCGCTCGGCGTCGTCGGAGTGCCCCGCATGGCGGCGAACGCCGACGGCACATCGTGCGCGCTGCCCACGGCAAGGCCGGAGTGCACACCCACGGCCGCATAGAGCTCGGGATAAGCAGCGGCGAGCACTGCGGCCATGGCCCCTCCGGCGGAGAGGCCGACCACGTAGACCCTGCCCGGGTCGATCGCATAGCGCTTCATGCAGTCGCGCGTCATCCCCGCGAGGATGGCGGGTTCGCCCTGGTCGCGCCGCTGGTCGCCGCGCCTGAACCAGTTCCAGCACCGCGAACGGTTCGCCGCTCGGGTCTGCGCCGGGTAGAGCACCAGGCATCCGCGTTCCTCGGCGAGCGCATTCATGCGCGTGCCTGCGGCAAAGTCGTCCGGGGTCTGCGTGCAGCCGTGCAGCATCACGATCAGGGGCATCGGTTCGCCGGCGTAGCGCCTCGGGATATAGAGCTTGTAGGGGCGCGTGCCCGCGTGGTTGCCGAAGGACGCGCTGATGAACTGCCCCGGCCGCCCGGCGGGCTGCTTCGCTTCGGCGCGCGGCTCGTCGACCCTGGAAAACTCCGCGTCGATGATGCGCCCCGACGCCGGAGCGTGGACGGGCTCGCGCACCGGCGGCTGGCCAAGGAGGCGCTGGATCGCCGCCGTGGCTTCCAGGAGACGCCCTGCGCGAGTGAGTCGAGTCGCCTCGAGGAGGTCCAGCGGCGATGCATTCTTCATGAACATGGATTCCTTCGATTGAGAGTGCGGTGATGCGAGGAACTACCGGATGCGATCCGCGAGCGCGGCCTTCACTTCTGGACTTGCGCGCAAGGCGCCGAGGACCACGATCGACGCTATGGTGCGCGAAGCGAGCTGCGGGGGAACGTCATCGTCGATCGTGGCGAGGCCGAGGACGTGGATGTGAAGCTGCTCTCCGGCGGCAAGCACCTTTTCCAGGTCCTGGCGGGTGTATCGCTGCAGCCCGAGCACCATGGAGCGGCGCGCGACGCTGTGCTTGAGCACCTCGGCGTGCGCCAGCACCTGGTTGCGG
>DATLGR010000413.1:0-2248 GCA_035540415.1 Burkholderiales bacterium
GACCACCGCCGCCTCGTTCGCAGCCACGATGGCGGCGGTGGTCAACATCACGGCGCGCAAGAGCACGCCGACCGCGGCGCGCGCTCCGGCCCAGCCGCCGCAGCAGCAGCAGCCGCCGCAGCAGCGGCCGCAGCCGCCCCAGCAGCCGCCGCAGGCGCCCCACGACTCGCAGCCGCCCTCGCGCGGCGCGGGGTCGGGCTTCATCGTCGAGGCCGACGGGGTGATCCTCACCAACGCCCACGTGGTCGACGGCGCCGACGAGGTGACGGTGCGCCTGCTCGACCGGCGCGAGTTCAAGGGCAAGGTGGTCGGGCTCGACCGGCACTCCGACGTCGCGGTGGTGAAGATCGAGGCCAAGGGCCTGCCCACGGTGAAGCTCGGCGACCCGAGCCAGCTGCGCGTGGGCGAGTGGGTGCTCGCCATCGGCTCGCCGTACGGCTTCGCGCACACGGCCACCTCCGGCATCGTGAGCGCCACCGCGCGCTCGGTGAGCAACAGCACCTACGTGCCCTTCATCCAGACCGACGCCGCGGTGAATCCGGGCAACTCCGGCGGGCCGCTCTTCAACCTGCGGGGCGAGGTGATCGGCATCAACTCGCAGATCTATTCGCGCAGCGGCGGCTTCCAGGGCATCGCCTTCGCGATCCCGATCGACGTCGCCGCCAACGTCAAGGCGCAGCTCATGGCCACCGGCAAGGTGGAGCGCGGCCGCATCGGCGTGACGATCCAGGAGGTCACGCAGAGCCTCGCCGAGTCGTTCGGCCTGGACCGGCCGCGCGGCGCGCTCATCTCCTCGGTCGAGGCCGGCAGCCCCGCCGAGCAGGCCGGCATCAAGGCGGGCGACGTGGTGCTCGCGGTGCAGGGCAAGGCCATCGAGCGCTCGGCCGAGCTGCCCCTCGCGGTGGCCGCGGCCAAGCCGGGCTCCAGGGCCGGCTTCGAGCTGTGGCGCGATGGCCAGAAGCAGGCGCTGGAAGTCACCGTGGGCGCGCTGGGGGCGCCGCGCCTCGTGGTCGCTGAGGCGCCCGCGCCGGAGGCCGCGAAGCTCGGCCTCGCGGTGCGGCCGCTCAACGATACGGAGCGCGAGAAGCTCAAGGCCGAGGGTGTGCTCGTCGAGCAGGCGAGCGGCCCCGCGGCGCGCGCCGGTCTGCGCCAGGGCGACATCGTCAGCGCCGTGAACGGCCGGCCGGTGAAAAGCCCGGAGGACCTGCGCGCCGCGGTGGAGAAGGCGAGCGGCGCGGTGGCGCTGCTCATCAAGCGCGGCGATCAGAGCCTGTTCGTGCCGGTGGAGCCGGGCTGAGGGATCCGTAGAGTTCGGAGATTCGTCTCACGCCCAGTACGGCTCGGCGATACTCGTTCGCGCATCCCCCGAGCTGATCAGGCCCGCGAAGGCTGGTTGGCCACTTGCAGGCCGTTGCGCACGGCAGCCACGCCGCTCACGCCGCGCGCGAGCGCGCCCGCCTTCGCGATGTCCTCGAGCGTGCGCACCAAGCCGCCGAGGCTCACGACCCCGTTCTGCGTGTGCACCGTGATGTGCCTCAGCGCCGGATCCTTCGACAGGGCGGCGTACACCTGGGAGGTGATTGCTTCATCGGTCGAGGCGGGCTGCGCCTGCGCGGCTGCGCTGCCGGCGGCGAGCGTGCCGGCCACGAGCAGCAGCGCCAGCAGGATGAGCTTCATGGCCCAGTCTCCGTGCAGCTTGCTTGCGCGGTCGGTGCGCCGCCGAACATATCCGTCTGGTCGCCGGCGGCGCCCCTACGAGCGCCAGCGCACGGAAGGCCGGTTCGCGCGGGCGCAGACTGTCCGCATGGACATCGCAATGTGGCTTTTGACCGGGGCCCTCATCGGCTGGCTCACTTACTCGTTTTTCGGCTACAACGTGAAGCGCGGCCTGGCCGTCTCGATCGTCATCGGCGCCACCGGGGCGATCGTCGGCGGCAGGGTGCTTGCGCCGATGGTGTTCGACGCGGCGCCGGGCGCGCTGAGCGCCTCGTTGCTCGCCTTCGTCGCCGCCGTCGCGGGCGTGTTCCTGCTACTCGGCAATCTGGTGGAAGAGCGCTGGGGCGTTTGAGGCCATGACCTTCCAGGACGAGATTGCCGCTATGCAATCGCGCATCGCGCGGGTGCGATCCGAGCGCGACACCTGGCGCGCCTCCGGCAGGCAGGAGAAATACCTCGAGGCGTATTGCCGGGTGGAGGCCCTGGAGCTCGAGCTCGACCGGCTGCGCCAGCGAGGCCTGCTTGTGCACGG
>DATLGR010000414.1:0-2446 GCA_035540415.1 Burkholderiales bacterium
CGCACCGCTGCATGCGCGGCTTCTTCCGCGCCTGCCGCATCCCGCTCGCGGTGCGCGGCCTCGAGCGCCTGCCCGCCGGGCCGTTCGTGCTCGCGCCCAACCATACGAGCTACCTCGACGGCGGCGCTGCGCTGCACGTCGAAGCGCTCGACGAAGCGGGCGCCGAGGCCCTCGAGCAGCGTGCGCGCCACGCGGCTCGCGAGCAGCTCGCGCTTGGCGACGAAGGCATAGTTGCGCCATTCGAGCGCCGCGAGCAGCGCGCCGCCGTCGAGGTAGCTCGTATGGTTGGGCGCGAGCACGAACGGCCCGGCGGGCAGGCGCTCGAGGCCGCGCACCGCGAGCGGGATGCGGCAGGCGCGGAAGAAGCCGCGCATGCAGCGGTGCGCGAGGTTCCAGGTGCGCCGCCCCGGCGCGAGCCTGGCCGCGGGGAGCACCACCAGCGCCGAGAGCCCGATCAGGAACCACGCCCACATCGAGAACAGCAGGCCGCGAGCCGCGCGAGCGCTGCGCCGCAGCTGCGGGCCAATGCCCGCCGCGGCGAGGCGCAGGAACTGCCACCACACCGCCTGGGGCCTCGTCGCGCTCGGCCCGCGCTCGTAGTAGGCGCGCGCGGCCACCCGGCGAATCTTTCCGCTGGAGGTCTTGGGGACGGTGTGGGGCGGCGCGAGCACGATGTCGTCGACCGGCCCGCCGATCAGGCCGACGGCGAGCTCGTTGATGCGATGGCGCAGCTCCTCGTCGAGCGCGGTATCGGGCTGGCGAGTTTCGGCGAGCACGACCACGCGCTCGGTGCCGCTCGCCGGATCGCGGCTGCCGAAGACCGCGACGCAGCCGCGGCGGATCCGGGGCAGGTCGCCGATGGCTTCCTCCAGCTCGTAGGGGCTGATGTTGCGCCCGCCGCGGATGATGATGTCCTTCTCGCGCCCGGTGATGTAGAGCATCCCGTCGGCAAGGTAGGCGCGGTCGCCGGTGTTGACCCATTCGCCCGCGAACAGCCCCCGGGTGGCTTCGGGCTGACGGTAGTAGCCGCTGGTAGCCGAAGGCCCGCGGAACTGCAGCCGTCCCTCGTGCCGATCGGGCAGCTCGAATCCCGCCGCGTCCACCACGCGCATCGCGTGGTCGGGCAGCACGCGCCCGCAGCCGACGATGCGCAGCGGCGCCGGATCGTCGGGCGCCGCCGGCTGCGCCTCCCCCGTGCGGGTGAAGCGCTCGCGGTCGAGCTGATCCATCTGCCAGGGGGTGCCCGGCGGCGTAAAAGCGAGGCCCACCGACGCCTCCGCCAGCCCGTACACGGGGGACAGCGCATGCGGGGGCAGCTTGAAGGGCGCGAATCGCTCCTCGAAGGCGCGCAGGGTATCCGGGCTCACGGGCTCCGCGCCGTTGAAGGCGAAGCGCCAGGACGACAGGTCGAGCCCTTCGAGCTCGTGATCCGGGATGCGGCGCAGGCACAGCTCGTAGGCGAAATTCGGTCCGCCGGAGATCGTGCCGCCGTGGCGGTGGATCGTGCGCAGCCACTGGCTGGGGCGGGACAGGAAGGCGAGCGGCGACATCAGCACGACCGGGAAGCCGCAGTACATGGTGGCGAAGACACCCCCGATGAGCCCCATGTCGTGGTAGAGCGGCAGCCAGCTCACGAAGACGTCGGCAGGGGTGGCGCGCGCCGCCCTGGCCATCGCCCGGACGTTGGCGAGCAGGTTGGCGTGGGTCAGCACCACGCCCTTGGGGCTGCCGGTGCTGCCGGAGGTGTACTGCAGGAAGCCGATATGGCCGCCGCGCCCGCGGACCGGCGCAAAGCCCTCGGCGCTCGCGCCGAAGTCCGCGGGCACGAGCACGGCGCGCAGCGATTCCACCTGCGCGCGCAGCAGCCAGGCGAGCGGCTTCGCCTCCGGAATCGTCACCATCACGGCCGCGCCGGCGCTTTTCAGCACTCCGACATGGCGTGTCATGTGGTCCTCGATGGTGGAGAGCCGCGCCGGCGGGTACAGCGGCACCGGGATGCCGCCGGCGAGCAGCACGCCGTAGAAGCAGAACAGGTACTCCTTCGACGTGGGCAGCATGATCGCGACCGTCTGGCCCGGGCCCACGCCGTGCGCCGCGAGCGAGGCGGCGTACACGAGCGCGCCGTGCCACAGGTCCCGGTAGCTGAGCGGGATCTGCTGGCCGTCTTCGTAGAGGAATACGCTGAGCCGCTCGGGCTGGCGCTCGACGTGATACTCGAGCGCCTCCACCAGGGTCTGCGCCTGCTCCGGCGGGCGCACGCCCTGCGCCTGGACCAGGCTCGCCACGGGACGCTCGGCGACCTGCGCCGGCTGCCCGGCGCCGGCCAGGAGAAAGCGCAGCAGATCGCGCGGCGTCTCGCTCGAGGCGAGCGCCTGCTCGGGCAGGCTGATCGAGAACTCGCGCTCCAGCCGGAACACGAGCTCCACGCGCGCGAGGCTGTCGAGGC
>DATLGR010000415.1:0-2249 GCA_035540415.1 Burkholderiales bacterium
GGGCGCGGAGTCGACCCGGCCGGGCGCGGCGCCGGTGTCCGAGGCGCAAGAGCAGGACCGCCTCCTCCCGGCGCTCGATCGCATCAAGTCCCTCGGTAAGCCCGTGTCGGTCGACACCCGCCGGCCTGCCGTCATGCGCGCGGTGCTCGCGGCCGGGGCGTCGATGATCAACGACATCCAGGCGCTCGCGGCTCCCGGGGCGCTGGAGGCCGTGGCCGGCTCCGACTGCGCCGTCTGCCTCATGCACATGAAGGGCGATCCCGCCACGATGCAGCAGGATCCCCGCTACGATGACGTCGTCGGCGAGGTGCGCTCGTTCCTCGCGGCGGCCATGGCGCGCGCGGTCGGCGCCGGCATCGCGGCCGAGCGCATCGTCATCGACCCGGGCTTCGGCTTCGGCAAGACGGCCGCGCACAACCTCGCGCTGCTGCGCGGCCTGGAGGCCATTGCTGCCCTGGGCGCGCCGGTGCTCGCGGGGCTGTCGCGCAAGTCGACCGTGGGGCGCATCACCGGCCGCCCCGTCGGCGAGCGCCTCGCCGGCAGTCTGGCGCTGGCCTTGCTTGCGCTCGAGCGCGGGGCGCGGATACTTCGGGTACACGATGTGAAGGAAACGCGCGACCTCGTCGCCGTCTGGGAGGCTTTCCGCAATGAGTCGTAGGTTCTTCGGCACCGATGGGGTGCGCGGCACGGTCGGCGCGGAGCCGATGACGCCGCAGTTCGTGCTGCAGCTCGGCTACGCCGCGGGCAAGGTGCTCGCCGGCCGCACCGGCAACCCGGCGGTGCTGATCGGCAAGGACACCCGCATCTCGGGCTACATGATCGAGTCGGCGCTGGAGGCGGGCTTTTCGGCCGCGGGGGTCGACGTCCACATGTGCGGGCCGCTGCCGACGCCGGCGGTGGCCTATCTCACGCGCGCGCTGCGCCTGTCGGCGGGCGTGGTGATCAGCGCCTCCCACAATCCGTATCCCGACAACGGCATCAAGTTCTTCTCGGGCGACGGGTTCAAGCTGCCCGACGAGACGGAAGCGGCGATCGAGGCCGAGATGCAGCGGCCGATGGGATGCAACGAGGCGGCGCAGCTCGGCAAGGTGCGGCGCGTCGACGACGCCGGCGGCCGCTACATCGAGTTCTGCAAGTCCACCTTCCCGGCGCAGCTCGATCTGAAAGGCCTGAGGGTAGTGGTGGACTGCGCGCACGGCGCCGCCTACAGCATCGCGCCGCACGTCTTCCACGAGCTCGGCGCCGAGGTGAGCGCCATCGGCGTGAGCCCCGACGGCCTCAACATCAACGACGGCGCCGGCGCCACGTCGCCGGCGGCCCTTCGGCAGCGGGTGACGCAGGAAGGCGCGGATCTCGGCATCGGCCTCGACGGGGATGCGGACCGCGTGGTGATGGTCGACGGCGCGGGACGCCTCTACGACGGCGACGAGCTCCTGTACGTGATCGCGCGCCACCGCGCCGCCGGCGGCCGCAGGGTGGCCGGGGTCGCCGGCACGCTCATGACCAACCTCGCGTTCGAGAAGGCGATGCAGCGCCTGGGCATCGCCTTCGGCCGGGCGCGGGTGGGCGACCGCTACGTGCTGGAGCTCATGCGCGAGAAGGGCTGGGAGCTCGGCGGCGAGAACTCCGGCCACCTCATCTGCCTGGACAAGCACACCACGGGCGACGGCATCGTCTCGGCGCTTCAGGTGGTGCACGCGATGCGCGAGGCGAAAGCCTCGCTGGCCGAGCTCGTCGCGGACCTGGTGATGTACCCGCAGGTGCTGGTGAACGTGAGGGTGCCGGGCGGGTTCCGGTGGGAAAAGCATCAGGCGATCCACGCCGCGCAGGCCGACGCCGAACGCCGCCTGAACGGCCGCGGGCGGGTGCTGCTGCGGCCTTCGGGCACCGAGCCGGTGCTGCGGGTGATGGTCGAGGGCGAGCCGCGCGAGGCGATCGAGTCGGCGGCGCAGTCCATCGCCGCCGCGGTGCGCGAGGCGGCGGCGGTTGCGGGGTAGGGGTGGCGGCGCGCATCCTGGTCGTCGACGACGACCCGACCATCCGGGAGCTGCTCTCCATCCACCTGCGCAATGCCGGCTATGAAGTCGATACCGCTTGCGACGGGGTCGAGGCGGGCTACGGCGTGCTGCGCGCCCGGCCGGATCTCATCATCGTCGACGTGAACATGCCCCACCTGGACGGCTTCGAGTTCATCGAGGCGGTGCGCGGGGAAAGCACCATGCGCGAGCTGCCGGTGATTTTCCTGACCT
>DATLGR010000416.1:0-1708 GCA_035540415.1 Burkholderiales bacterium
ACGCCGCCGCCGCAGATGAACAGCGGGCGCTTCGCCTGGCGCAGCAGTCTTGCGGCGAGCTCGACGAAGAAGGGGTCGGGCGCCACCCGCCGCGACGGAAAGGCGCCGAGCGTGGGGTCGGCCCACACGTCGCGGCGCTCGACCGGGCCGTTCTGCACGTCGAAGGGCAGCGCGAGATGCGCCGCGCCCGGCCGGCCCGTCGTCATCGCCTCGAAGGCGGCGCGCAGCGTGCGCGGGATGTCGGCCGAGCGCTCGATCACGGCGTTCCACTTGGTGAGCGGCTTCATGAGCGCGCCCTGGTCGAGCTCGGTCAGCGTGAAACGCCCGCGCGAGCCCACCGAGACGTCGGTATTGATGGCGAGCACCGGCACCGAGGACTCGTTCGCCTCGACGAGCCCCGGCAGGATGTAGGTGGCGCCGCCCCCCGAGGGCCCTTCGCACACGCCCACCTTGCCGGTGACGCGCGCGTAGCCGTCGGCCATGTAGGCGGCATGGCGCTCGTCGCGCGTGAGCACGTGGCGGATGGACCTGAGCCGCGCCATCGCGTCGTAGAGCGGCAGGCTGGTGTCGCCGCACAGGCCGAACACCACCTCGACGCCGTGGGCGCGCAGCATTTCGACGACCGCCTCGGCGCCGGTGAGCGCGCCGAGCTCGACTGCCTGGTTCATGCGGCTATCTTAGCGCCTCAGCGCCCCGCCTCCATCCAGCCGTCGCCGCCGCATTGCTTGCAGCGCGCGCCCGCGACTTCTCTTCCGGTAGCATGGCACAGGTCGCACTCATCCCACTTGCGCTCCGCCAGCCTGCCCAGGAACACGCCCTTGCACGGCCGATACCCGATGAGCCGGCCGCAGCGCCGCAGCAGCCGGTCGCGATCGCGCGTGATCGCGCCGCACCGGGTGCAGCGCCCCGCCGGGGGAGGCAGTTTTTCCGACATGGCGCGCCAGTCTATCCCTGCGCGATGAACGCTGCCCAGAACCAGCGCCCGTCCCCCGGGGAGCTCGTCCTCGATCATGTGTCGCACTTCGTGCCGGACCTGGAAGCCGCCGCCGGATGGCTACAGCGGCTCGGGTTCGTAGTCACGCCGCGCTCGGAGCAGCGCACGCCCGAGGGGCCGGTGGGCGCGGCGAACCGCTGCGTCATGCTGGAGGAGGGCTACCTCGAGTTCCTCGCGCCGACGCTCGACACCCCCGCGGCGGCGCGCATGCGCGCAGCGCTGTCCCGGTTCGTCGGCGTGCATCTCGCCTGCTTCGGCACGCCCGATGCCGAGGCCGAGCACCGGCGACTCGCGACGCACGGCTTCGAGCCGCAGCCGCTCGTCGACCTGCGAAGGACGGTCGATGAAGGCGAGGTGCGCTTTCGCGTGGTGCGGCCGGCGCCCGAGCGCATGCCCGAGGGCCGCATCCAGTATGTCGAGCAGATGACGCCCGAGGCGCTGTGGACCGCGCGCAACCTCGCGCATGCGAACGGCGTCACCGGCCTGAAGGCGCTCTATGTCGTGGCCGACGAGGCGCCGGCATGCGCCGCGCGCTGGGCGCATTTCAGCGGCCTGCTGCCGCGGCGCCAAGGCCCGCTCGTGCGGCTCGACTGCGCGCGCGGCACCGTCTGGATCGGGGCCCCGGCGGCGCTCGAGCCCCTGCTCGGGCCGGTGCCACCGGCGCCGGCGCTCGCTGGCTACGCCCTCGCCTGCCGTGATCCGCGCGCCTTGCTC
>DATLGR010000417.1:0-7158 GCA_035540415.1 Burkholderiales bacterium
CGTGCCGGTCGAGACGATCTCCCCGGCCTCGAGCGGCGGCGAATCCGGCTGGGATTCGAGGATCGACACCAGGTGCGCGAGGGCCGCGAGTGGGCTGTCCAGGACGTTCGAGCCCATCCCGCGGTCGACCACGCGCTCGCCGTTCATCAGGGTCACCCGAAGCCGCGGGAGCGCTTCAGCGAGCCCGGGAACGCGCTCGAGCGGGATCCGCTCGCCGAGCGTGAGCCGGCCATGCAGGCCGTTTCCCGCGATCGTGTCCGGCAGCCGGAACTTCCAGTCCGGGTGGTGGCACTGGACGATCTCGATGGAGTGGGCGACCCACTCGATGGCATCCAGGAGGTGGCCGATGCGCGGGCGGGCCTTCAGGCCGAAGCAGATCTCCGGCTCGATCCGCGGCTGGACGAGGCCGGCGAGCGGGATCTCGGCCTCGTTCTCTCGCGAGGGGACGAACGTGCGGTCGTACACCATCCCCCAGATCGGCTCGTAGATCTCGTAACGTGGCCAGATCGTCCTGTTGGTGAATCCGATCTTGCGTCCGATCGGTTTCCAGCCGGCGGCAAGCCGATGGCGGTGCAGGATCGCGGCCGCGCGATAGGCGTCCTCCGGGGTAAGTCCGGGATCAAGGTCGGTGAAGGGTGCAACGATGCGCGGCTTCGCGTGGACGTCGATGAGCTGGTCGCCGAGCATCGGCGGATTCTAGTAGTCGACAGGCCCTTCGAGGCCCCTCGAGGCCCTTCCGGGACGGAGCCCGGGCTCCGTCCCCCTGCCCAGTGCTGTTGACAAAACGTCAACGGTTGTGGCTGAATCGTCCACATGCTGTATGACGACACCCCGATCAAAGCGCTGTGCGGAAGCGATGCCCGCTATCGCGTGGTGAAAGCGCTCTACGAGGCTCCGGGACGGGCCTTTCATCTTCGCGGGCTCGCCGCGGCAGCGAGAGTCGATCCGAGCCAGGTTGCAAAGCTCCTGCCCCAGCTCGTGCAAGCACGACTTTGCGAGGTGCAGCGCGACGCACCCTTCAACAAATATCGCGCAGCGCAGGGCCATCCGCTTACCGATGCGCTAACGAAGGTGTACGCGCCTGAACACGCCCAGGAGGGCGAGGGCGAGCTCGTGAATCTGCGTGAGGCACCCGTTCTGCGTTCAATTCTCTGGACCGGGCGCGAGCGGGACGCCATTCCCGCGCGCGAAGCCTTCCGGCACTACGAGAACCAGTGGCGCCATGTGCGCCATGCGCGGATGGGACGCAAGGAACGGGAGCTGGTCGAGCGCCTCGCCCGCGAATACGGCCGCGGCCTGGTCAATGGCTGAATTTCGCCGACCTCTGCACGAGCGAATGGCATCCCTTCTCTCGAGGATGGATCCCGCCTTCCTCGAGAGGGCGCAATGCTTTTTCGGTGGCGGAACGCAGCTTGCCATGTCGTATGGGGAATTCCGCGAATCACGCGACATCGACTTCCTCGTCTCCTCGCAGGACGGCCTGCGGGCAATTCGGGAGACTGTGAACGAGCGCTCCCTGGGGGCCGTTTTCAAGGAGAGGATTTACCTCGAGCGGGAGGTGAGGGCGGATCGCGATTCCCTTCGCACGTTCATTCGCGAGAACGAGACTGCGCCTCCGATCAAGTTCGAAATCATCTTCGAAGGGCGTATTGCGCTTTCGGGGCAGCGGGACGACAGCCTTGGCGTGCCTATCCTTTCCCCCGAATGCGCGATCGCAGAAAAGCTGCTGGCGAATGCCGATCGCGGGCGGGCGACGGAGCACCGATCAAGAGATGTTATCGATCTGGCATTCACGACCCTGGTGCTCGCCGATCCCGCATTCCTCTCGGGCTATGAGCTCGCGCAGCGGCCGTACGGGCGGTCGATCGGAGAAGCGCTCGAGGACGCCTTGAAGTTGCTCGAGCTCGACGCGAAGTATCGAGCCCTTTGCGTCGAGGACCTCGTCATCGAAGATACCAAGACGCTTAAGAAGGGCCTGCAGCGTCTGCGGCAGTTGAAGCGCGCGGCGGCCGGATCAAGGGCGGTCAAACGCTGATACGGCAAAACGGACCGGCGTCCATTTGGCCCGGGGACGGAGCCCGGGCTCCGTCCCCGGTTCAGGCACCGGCTCGAGCTGCCGCAGAGCGACGGCAACACGATCTCTAGGTATTGGTCTGATCCGCCAGAACGTCGCTTGGCAGTGTGGCGGCGGCGGGGCCGCCGTCGGCGCTGAAGCTGCCGCCGACGGCGTAGGCCGTCATGGAGATGGATCCGAGCGAATAGCCCTGGATGACAAGGCTTGGCCGTTCGTTCTCGCTGGCGAGGCCGGCGATGTAAAGCAGCGGCACGAAATGGTCGGGCGTCGGCACCGCCGTGGCGAAGTCCGGGTGGTCCCGCACGGCGAGGAGGCGGTGCGGGTCGCGCGAGAGCTGCTCCAGGACCGCGTTGTCGAAGCGCTCGGCCCACGGGAATCCGTAGTCGGGGCGGCGCCACTCGATGAGGCGCAGGTTGTGGACGACGTTGCCGCTCGCCACGATCAGAACGCCGCTCTTGCGCAAAGGCGCGAGCCGTGCGCCGAGCTCGAGGTGGTACTCGAGCGGCTTCAGCGCGTTGATCGACAGCTGGATCACGGGAACGTCCGCCTGTGGAAATACGTGGGCGAGCACGCTCCAGGTGCCGTGGTCGAGGCCCCACTGGTCGACGTCGAGCCCCACCCAGACGGGCTTCGCCACCTCGGCGACTTCCTCGGCGAGCGCCGGCGCTCCCGGCGCCGGATACTGGAATGCGAACAGCTCCGGCGGGAAGCCGTAGAAGTCGTGGATGGTTCGGGGTTTCGGCATGGCGGTGACCGCGGTGGCCCCGATATACCAGTGCGCCGATACCACCAGCACCGCGCGCGGCCGTGGGACCGCCGCACCGATGGCGCGCCATGCCGCCGTGTACCGGTTCGACTCGAGCGTGTTCATCGGGCTGCCATGGCCGATGAACAGCGCGGGCATGGGCTGGAGGGGGTTCACGGCATCGGATTTTCCGGCATTCCCGGCCGGACTCAGAGCAACAAACAGTCCCATGTCTCGGGCCTTAGCGCGTTGATCCAGCCCAACGCGCTTGATCCAGATCAACGCGACGCGGGCCGCCGGCGCTACCGTGGTCCTCATGCTGGCGCGATGGGAACACTACGAGCACGACGCCGACATCGGCGTGCGCGGATTCGGCACGACGCAGGCCGAGGCGTTCGAGCAGGCCGCGACCGCCATGACCGCGGCGGTGACCGATCCGCTCACGGTGCGGCCGCTGGAGGAGATCGCCCTGGGCTGCGAGGCGCCCGACAAGGAGCTGCTGCTTGCCGAGTGGCTGAATGCGCTCGTCGAGGAAATGGCCACCCGCAGAATGCTTTTTTCCCGCTTCGAGGTGCGCGTGGAAGGCGCGCGCCTGCGCGCGCGGGCCTGGGGCGAGGCGCTCGACGCACGGCGACACCGGCCGGCGGCCGAGGTGAAGGGTGCCACCGATACCACGCTGCGCGTGGCGCGGCACGACGACGGCTGGCTTGCGCAGACCGTGATCGACATCTGACCGGGCGATTGGCGCGCCCCGGGCTCCGCGGAGGGTTGTCAGCGACGGCAAAGCTGCTAAAGTGCCCCGCGGAGCGAGGAGGAATGGGGCGAAGACCAATAAGAAGATCGCCTGTGCGCACCGCTGTCGCGGAGGCGGCGGTGCGCTCGCGCATCGACGTGCTGGTGCTCGAGGACGACGCGAGCATGGTGGAGCTGCTGCGCCACTATCTGCGCGGCGTGCCGGCGGTGCAGCCGGTGGTGCAGGTGGCGCAGACGCTGGCCGAGGCGCGCGAGCAGCTGAGGCGCCGGCCGTTCGACCTCGCCATTGTCGACCTGCACCTGCCCGACTCGAGCGGCATCGACACGCTTTGCGCGCTCGCCGGCGTGCGCGAGACGCCGTTCATCGTGCTGACCGCCGACCCGGACGCCCGCGTCGAGGCGGCGGCCTTTGCCCATGGCGCCTACGACTTCCTGCGCAAGCGCGACCTCGACCGTGCGACGCTGCACCGGCTGGTGCGGCTCGCCTCGGTGCACGCGCGCAGCCTGCGCTCGCTGCGCGCGGCGGAGGAGCGGTTCCGGCGGCTGACCGGCCTGTCCTCCGACGTCTACTGGGAGCAGGACGCGGAGCTTCGCTACACGACCGTGTCGGGCAACGGCCCGGAGTGGCTGCGCCGGGCGCAGGCGGCGATGATCGGCAAGCGCCGCTGGGAACTGCCGTTCTTCAACATGACCGAGGCGGACTGGGCGGCGCACAAGGCAATGCTCGAGGCGCGCGCGCCGTTTCGCGACCTCGAGCTCGGGCGCCTCAACGACGCAGGCGAGGAGGTCTGGGTGGCGGTGAGCGGCGAGGCCATCTTCGACGAGTCCGGCGCCTTTGCCGGCTACCGCGGCGTCGGCAGGGATATCACCGCGCGCAAGCGCGATGAGCGGCTGCTGCGCCTGGAGCTGGCGTTGACCCGGCTGCTCGCCGACGCCGCCGCCACCGACGAAGGCGTGCTGCGCTCGGCGCTGCGCCTCATCTGCGAGTCGGAAGGCTGGAAGTGCGCGCGCTTCTTCCGGCTGGACGCCGCCGCGCAGCGCATGCGATGGGAGGAGGGCTGGAGCGTTCCCGGCGAGGCCTACGAGGCCTTCCTGCGCGAGTCGCGGCAGGTGGAGTACCGCCTCGGCGAGGGGCTCATCGGCGAGGTATGGCAGTCGCTGCAGGCGACCTGGGTGGCGAACGCCGAGCGCGACCCGCGGCTCAAGATGCCGCAGCTCTGGCGCGCCGCGGGGCTGCGCAGCGCCTTCATCTTCCCCGTGGTGGCGCGCGGGGCGGCGCTCGGCGTGGTGTCGATCACGAGCGACTCCATCCGCGAGCCCGACGAGCGGCTGCTGCGCACCGCGGAGCTGAGCGGCGTGCACATCGGCCACTTCCTGCACCGCCGCGAGGCCGAGGCGCACCGGCAGGAGATGGAGACGCTGTTTCGGGAGACCTTCGAGCTCGCCGGCTCCGGAATCGCGCGCACCGGCCTCGACGGTCGACTGCTGCAGGTCAACCGCAAGCTCTGCCAGATCCTCGGCTACTCGGAGGCCGAGCTCGTCGGGCGCTCGGTGAAGGCGCTGTCGCATCCCGAGGACGTGGACGTGACCGACGAGCCGCGCGCCCGGGTGCGCGCCGGCGAGCTGGACGCGGTGCACCTCGAGAAGCGCTACCTTCGCAAGGACGGCTCGGTGGTGTGGGTGGACCTCACCGTGTCGCTGGTGCGCGACCGCGCCGGGCGCCCGCACTACGAGATCGCGGTGATCGAGGACATCACCGAACGCAAGCGCGCGGAGCGGCTGCGGGCGCTCGAGCACTCGGTCAACCGCACGCTCGCCGAGGCGAGCGGCACGGCGGAGGCCTTGCGCAGCGTGCTGCAGGCCATCTGCGCAGCCGAGGGCTGGGACACGGGCGGCTACTTCGAGCTCGACGAATCCGGCGGGCAGATGCGCTTTCGCGAAGGCTGGAGCCGGGACGACGAGCCGTCGCGGCTGTGGAGCGAGGCCTCGCGGGCCTTCGTCTACGCGGCGGGCGAGGGACTGGTGGGCGCCGCCTGGCGCTCGGGTGAGGCGCTGTGGACGGCCGACATGCTGCTCGAGCCGCGGGTGGCGCACGCGGAGGTGGTGCGGCGAACCGGCATGCGTTCGGCGCTCAACGTCCCGGTCGCCTTCGAAGGTCGCACCATCGGCGTGCTCTCGATCGCGAGCCGCCGCATCCACGAGCCCGACGCCACGCTCCTGCAGGCGCTCGGCGTCATCGGCCGGGAGATGGGGCAGTTCCTGCAGCGGCGGCGCTCGGAGGATGCCGGCCGGCGCTTCCGCGCCGCGCTCGACTCGGCCGCCGACATGGTCTTTCTCATCGACCTGGCGAGCGGCCGCTTCCTCGACTTCAATGCCACCGCGGCGCACACGCTCGGCTACGAGCGCGGCGAGCTGCTCGAGCTGCAGGCGCGCACGGTGCTCGCCAACGTGCGCGACGAGGACCAGCGCGAGAGCCTCAGCGCGCTGCTCGCGAAGGAGGGGCGCGCCGATTCCCGCGCGCGCACCTACCGCCGCAAGGACGGCAGCACGCTGGAGGTCGAGGTGCTGCGCCGCGTGCTCGAGTCGCCGCAGGGCCCCATCCTGGTCATCAACGCCCGCGACCTCACCGAGCGCCGTGCGGCGCAGGAGCGCGAGCGCGCGCACGCCCGCTACCAGGAGAAGATCGCCCGGCTGGGGCAGGCGGCGCTCGGCTTCCGCGAGCCGGCGGAGCTCGTCGCCGATGCCCTGCAGAGCGCGCTCGAAGCGCTCGCCCCGGAGGCCGTCGCCTATGTGGAGCGCGGCGCCGAGCCGGGCAGCGTCGTGGTGCGGTCCGTCCTCGGGCTCGCCGCGGCGCCCGCGAGCGCCATCGGCCGCTTCGGTCCGCACGATGCGCTCGCCGCGGTGCTCGAGCGCGCCCAGGTGGCCGTGCTCGGTGCGGGCGAGGGGCGCGCGGCGCTGCCTTTTTCCTGGTCCGATCCGCGGCATGGGGCCGCGCTCGTGCCGGTGCATGGCGAAGGCGCGCCGCGCGGCGCGCTCTGCGCGTTGACGAGTGCCCCGCAGGCGTTCGGGCCGGAGGAGCTGCACTTCCTCGAGGCGGCGGCGAGCGTACTGTCCGCGGGGCTGCGGCGGATCGAGAGCGAAAGCCGGCTCGCGTACCTTGCGCAATTCGATCCGCTCACCGGCCTGCCCAACCGCTCGCTGCTGAACGACCGCTTCTCCCTCATGATTGCGCAGGCGCGCCGCCGCGACACCGCGCTTGGCGTGCTCTTCATCGATCTGGACGATTTCAAGCTGGTGAACGACACGCTGGGCCACGCCGCCGGCGACGAGCTCCTGAAGGAGGTGGCCCGCCGCCTGAAGGCCGCGGTGCGCCCGGGCGACACGGTGGCACGCCTGAGCGGCGACGAGTTCGCGGTGATCGTCGGCGACCTCCCGCGGGCCGAGGACGCGGCGATCGTCGCGAAGAAAGTGATCGATGCCCTGGCCGCGCCGGTGCGGTTGCACGGCCAGGAGGTCTTCGGCGCCGCGAGCATCGGCATCAGCGTTTTCCCTTCCGACGGGGACGACGCGGAGGCGCTGCTCGGCG
>DATLGR010000418.1:0-3282 GCA_035540415.1 Burkholderiales bacterium
ACGAAGCGCTGCGCGAGCTGCAGATTGGTGATGAGCTGGCAGGAGTACGGCGAGGCGCCGCGGACCCCGGCGGCCGCGCCGCCCGCGCCGGCGCCGGCGCTCGCCGGGTGAAGACCGCCGCCGTCAACGCCGCGCTGCTCGTGCTCCTCGCGGCGCTGACGGCCGGCGCCCTCGAGGCCTGGCTGCGGCTCACCATCGCGCCCTCGTCGGGCGGCTCGATCTTCGAATACACCGACGAGACCCCCCGCTACAAGCGCATGAGGCCTTCGGCCTCGGTCATGACCTGGGGCGTGGAGCTGCGCACCAACGACCTGGGATTTCGCGACGCGGCGCCCACGGTCCCGCCCAAGGCCCCGGGCGAGCTGCGCCTCGTGGTGCTCGGCGATTCGCTCACGGTGTCGGCGGGGGTGCCCCATGAGGCCATCTACACCACGCGGCTGCAGCAGGCGCTGCGCCGCGAGCGGCCGGGGCTGCGCGTCGTCAACCTGGCCGTGGGTGGCTACAACGTCCTGCAGTACGAGATGGTGCTCGCCGAGGTGGGCCTCGGCCTCGATCCCGACCACCTCGTGGTGGCGCTTTTTCCCTCGAACGATTTCACGCTGGAAGCCTACGAGGACAATGCCCGTGTCGCGGCCGGCGAGCGCGCGCCGCCGGCCGAGCGCCGCCCAACGCTGCGCGAGCGCAGCTACGCGTACCGGGCCTGGGGCGAGCGCATCGAGGCGCGGCTCGCGCGCCTCGCCCGAGGGGCGCCGCCGCCGGCGGGGCCCGGCCCGCACGAGCGCGGCTGGGCGGAGAACTGGCGCGCGCTCGAGTCCATCGCGCGCATCGCGGGCGAGCGCTCGCTGCCGCTCGACGTGGTCCTGCTGCCGGGCACCTGGGCCTTCGAGCGCCAGCGCGAGAGCCACGCTCGCGTGCTCGCGCGCTGCGCGGCGCTCGGCCTGGAGTGCCTCGATCTGCTCGAGCCGTTCGCGGCGAGCGGGGTGAGCCCGGCCAGCCTGCGGCTCAATCGCCTCGATGCGCACCCCAACGCACGCTATAACGCCCTGGTGGCGGAGCTGCTGGCGGAGCATTTCGCGGCCCGCCTTTCCCCACGCCTGCCGGTGCGACCGGGCCCCGGCTTGGGCCGTCCGGACCAGCCCGGCGCGTCGATGGCCGACGGCCTTGTTCCGTAGGCTAGCCGGCATGGAGGCCGAATGATCGTCGCGATCCACCAGCCCCACTTCATCCCCTGGCTCGGCTACCTGCACCGCATGGCGCAGGCAGACCTCTTCATCCTGCTCGACCACGTGCAGTTCGAGCGGCGCAACTACCAGAACCGCTGCCAGATCCGCCTCGACGGCGAGGCGCGCTGGCTGACCGTGCCGGTGGAGCAGCACTCGCAGAAGGAGCGCATCGTCGACAAGCAGATCGACAACCGCGAGGCGGGGCGCCACTGGGCGCGCAATCACCTCGCCACGCTGCGCCACGCCTATCGCGAGGCGCCGTACCTGCCGGTCTATCTCGCCGAGCTGCGGCGCCTGTTCGAGTCGCCGTGGCAGCGGCTGGTGGACCTGGACCTCGCGATGCTGCAGTTCCTGCGGGCCACGTTCCGCATCGACACGCGGCTCGCGCGCTCGAGCGACCTGGGCGTGGACGGGGCGAAGTCGGAGCTGATCCTCAACCTGTGCCGGGCGGTGGGCGCGGATGCGCTGCTCGCCGGGTTCGGGGGCTCGCGCGGCTACCTCGACGCCGAGGCCTTCGCGCGCCACGGCATCGCCATCCGCTATCACGAGTTCACCCACCCGACCTACCGGCAGTGCGGGCCGCAGCCCTTCATTCCCGGCCTCGCCGCGGTGGACCTGCTCTTCAACGCCGGCCCGCAGAGCGGCGCGCTGCTGCGCGGCGAGCACCTGCGCCCGGAGCCGGCCGCGGCCGCCCCCTGATGCAGGTCTCCGACGCCCCGCTTGGCCTGGCCGCGGCGCGCAGCCGCTCGTTCGCCGCGCGCTACGCCGGGCGCGCCGTGCTCGCGCTCGGCGCGCATCCCGACGACATCGAGCTCGGCATCGGCGGCACCGTGGCGCTGCTCGCGCGCGCCGGCGTGCGCGTGGTCAGCGCCATCGTGTCGGTGCCGGCCGACTACGACACCCGCGTGGACGAGGCGCGCGCGGCCGCGTCGATCCTCGGCGCCGAGCTGCGCGTGCTGATGCAGGAGTGCCGGCGCATCGAGGACCTCAAGAACTACCAGCTCGTCGGCATGGTGGACGCGCTGGTGCGCGAGCTCGAGCCCGCCGCGGTGCTCACCCACGGGCCGACCGACTTCCACCGCGACCACGTGCAGGTGCACCACGCCACCGTGTCGGCGCAGCGCCTCGCCCCCTTCGACCTCTACTGCTACGTGCCGACCATGACGCGGCCGGTGCCGGTGCCCTTCGAGCCGAACGCCTACGTCGACATCTCCGGCACCATCGACGCCAAGCTCGCCGCCATCGCCGCGCACAAGAGCCAGTTCTACTCGCGCGGCATCGCCTTCGACTTCTACCGCGACATGGCGCGCCTCACCGGCCGCATGGCCGGCGCGCAGTACGCCGAAGGCCTGAGCGTGCACAAGCTCCTCTTCGCCTGAAGGTGCGCCGGGCTCCTAAGATTCGCCTTCAGCCCCTGCCATGGACTGGCCTGCCTTTAACATGGGTCCTGGTCCGGCCCATATGATAGGCAGCCTTTAACATGGCGATATTCGACTCATCCGCCTGAAATCGGCGCAGTTCATGTCGCACGGCATCCATGCGCGAAGGCGATCTAGCGCCGTTCGCCGCGGAAGACGGAATCCTCTGGTAGCCGGCACCCAAAGCGCGATAGCTGAGCATAAGAAGCGGTTCCCGGAACGGCGCACGTCGACCTCTTCGCGTGTACTCGGCGGATAGGACTGGACATCTGCGGCTCCTTGGGGGTGCAAGCACCCGACCGGCTATCAGGATGTCAGGCCGCAGCGTGCTCTCCAGCAATACCTGGAGATGCTCATCCGCAAGGAACTCGCCGCATGGGTCAAGCGTTTCCCGGACGAGTTCTACGAGAACATCTAGAAGGGCAACACCTTAGGCCTCTCGCTGAACGACACGGAGCGACCGTAACGACTGCGTGGGGGGCTTGTTTGTATCGGCTGATCACCGGTCAGTACTCCCCGCGCACCCCTCGTGTAGCACATTGGGTACGTGATGACCCTTTAACAGGGCCGCCGAGACATCCTTGCAATCGTGGAGTGCCACTCCAGGATTGCTAGGAAGATCCCTGGAGCTCCCCGGGAGG
>DATLGR010000419.1:0-5737 GCA_035540415.1 Burkholderiales bacterium
GACGCCGACCTCGTCATCTGCCGCGCCGGCGCGCTGACCGTGGCGGAACTCTCGGCCGCCGGGACGGCGAGCGTGCTCGTTCCCTTCCCGCACGCCGTCGACGACCACCAAAGCGCCAATGCGCGCTTCCTTGCCGATCGCGGCGCCGCGGTCCTGCTGCCGCAGACCGAGCTCGCCCCGGAGCGGCTCGCCGCGCTGATCGGCTCGCTCGATCGGCCGAAGCTCCTGGCGATGGCGGTGAAGGCGCGCGCCCTGGGCAAGCCGGAGGCGGCGCGCCTGGTGGCCGAGCGCTGCATGGAGATCGCGAGGTGAGCGCGGCATGAAGCACAAGGTGCGGCGCATCCACTTCGTGGGCATCGGCGGCGCCGGCATGAGCGGCATCGCGGAGGTGCTGGCGAACCAGGGCTACGTGGTGAGCGGGTCCGATCTGGCGGCGAGCGCGGCGACGCGCCGGCTCGCGGGGCTCGGGGTGAAGATCCACCTGGGCCACGGCGCCCAGCACGTGCAAGGCGCCGACGCCGTGGTCGTATCCACGGCGGTCCCGGCCGACAACCCCGAGGTGCAGGCCGCGCGGGAGAGCCGCATCCCGGTGGTGCCGCGCGCGCTGATGCTCGCCGAGCTGATGCGACTGAAGCAGGGCATCGCCATTGCGGGAACCCATGGGAAGACCACCACCACCAGCCTCGTGGCGAGCGTGCTTGCCGAGGGCGGGCTCGACCCGACGTTCGTCATCGGCGGGCGGCTCATCGCCGCAGGCTCGAACGCGCGCCTGGGCGCTGGCGACTTCATCGTGGTCGAGGCCGACGAGTCCGATGCCTCGTTCCTGCATCTTCAGCCGGTGATGGCGGCGGTGACCAACATCGATGCCGACCACATGGGCACGTACGGCCACGACTTCGAGCGCCTGAAGCAGGCCTTCCTGCAGTTCCTGCAGAACCTGCCTTTCTACGGCAGCGCCATCCTTTGCGGGGAGGACGCCAACGTGCGCGCCATTCTTCCGGCGGTGACCAAGCCGGTTTTGACCTATGGCTTCGGCGAGGAGGCGAGCCTGCGCGCCGAGGCCGTACGGCACGACCGCGGCCGCATGCGCTTTCGCGCCCGGCGCGAGCGGGCGGCGCCGCTGGAGGTGACGCTGAACCTGCCGGGCCGGCACAACGTGCTGAACGCGCTTGCCGCCATCGCCGTCGGCACGGAACTCGGCGTGAGCGACGCGGCGATCCTCAAGGCGCTGGAAGAGTTCCATGGCGTGGGCAGGCGCTTCCAGGGTTACGGCGAGATCGCACTGCCGGGGGGCGGGCGGTTCACGCTGATCGACGACTACGGCCATCATCCCGCGGAGATGGCCGCCACGCTGGAGGCGGCGCGCGGCGCCTTCGCCGGCCAGCGCATCGTGCTCGCGTTCCAGCCGCACCGCTACACCCGCACGCGCGACCTATTCGAGGACTTCGTGCGGGTGCTGTCCACCGCCGACGCGGTGGTGCTCGCCGAGGTTTACGCCGCGGGCGAAGCGCCGATCGTCGCCGCCGATGGCCGCGCGCTCGCGCGCGCGCTGCGCGTCGCCGGCGCGGTGGAACCGGTGTTCGTCGAAGACATCGCGGACATGCCCGAGGCCATCCGCCGCGTGGCGCAGGACGGTGACGTGGTGCTCACCATGGGCGCCGGCTCGATCGGCAACGTGCCTGCGCAACTGACATGAACATGGCCGAGACCCTGCTCTTCGGAGAACCGATGGCGCGTCACGTGAGCTGGCGCGCGGGTGGTCCCGCCGACCGGTTTTTCGTGCCGCAGGACCTCGGCGAGCTCTCGGGCTTCCTGCGCTCGCTGTCGCCTTCGGAGCCGTTGCTCTTCGTCGGCCTCGGATCCAATCTGCTCGTGCGTGACGGCGGCTTCCGCGGCACGGTCATCCTCATGCACTCGGCCAGGCGCCATCCGCGGCTGGAGGAGGGCATGGTGTATGCCGAGGCGGGCGTTGCCAGCCCAAAGGTGGCGCGCTTCGCCGCCGTGCACGGGCTCGCCGGCGCCGAGTTCCTCGCCGGAATTCCGGGCACGGTCGGCGGCGCCCTCGCCATGAATGCGGGCTGTTACGGCGGCGAGACGTGGCGGATCGTGGCTCGCGCGGTCACCATCGACCGCCACGGGCGGCTGCGCAGCCGCGCGGCGGGCGAGTTCGACATCGGCTATCGGCACTGCGGGCTGCCCGGCGAAGAGTGGTTCGCCGGCGCGTATTTCGCGCTTGCGCCGGGCGACGGCGACACCTCGCGCCGCCGCATCCGCGAGCTGCTCGCCCGCCGGGTTGCGGCGCAGCCGCTCTCCCTGCCGAATGCCGGCAGCGTGTTCCGCAATCCGCCCGGGGACTACGCCGCGCGCTTGATCGAGGCCTGCGGACTGAAAGGCTTGCAGCGCGGCGCGGCGCGCGTCTCGGAAAAGCACGCCAACTTCATCGTCAACCCGAACGGCGCCGCGCGCGCGGCCGACATCGAGTGGCTGATCGACCAAGTGCAAGCCCGCGTGCTAGAGGCCACGGGCGTCGCGCTCGTCCCCGAGGTGCGGATCGTGGGGGAGCCGGCATGAGCTTCGGCAAGGTGGCGGTGCTGCTCGGCGGCAAGTCGGCCGAGCGCGAGGTATCGCTGAAAAGCGGCGCCATGGTGCTGGCGGCGCTGCGCAGCCGCGGGATCGACGCGCGGCCGTTCGATCCCGCGGAGCGCGGTCTGGACGCGCTGATCGACGAGCGCTTCGATCACGTATTCGTCGCGCTGCACGGGCGTTTCGGCGAGGACGGCACGGTCCAGGGCATCCTCGAGTGGCTCGGCATCCCGTACACGGGCAGCGGCGTCCTCGCCTCGGCCCTGGCGATGGACAAGCTGCGCACGAAGCGTCTGTGGGCGGCCGCAGGGCTTCCGACGCCGGCCTACGAGCTGCTCGCGCCGGGCACGAATTTCCGCATCGTCGCGCGCACCCTGGGGCTTCCGCTCATGGTCAAGCCGGCGAGCGAGGGCTCCTCGATCGGAATGTCCAAGGTGCGCGAGGCTGCCCGGGTCGAGGCCGCCTATGCCTGCGCCGCCAAGTACGACCCGGTCGTCATCGCCGAGCAGTTCATCGACGGCATGGAGCTCACCTGCGGCATCCTGGGCGAGCGGGCGCTGCCGCTGATCAGGCTGGAGACGCCGCGCGATTTCTACGATTACGAGGCGAAGTACGTTGCCGACGATACGCGCTACCTCATCCCGTGCGGTCTGAAGCCGAAGAAGGAGCAGGACCTGCAGGAGCTCAGCCTGGCCGCCTTTCGCGCGCTCGGCTGCCGGGGCTGGGGCCGTGTCGACCTCATGCTGAACAGGCGGGGCCGTGCGTTCCTGCTCGAAGTGAACACGTCCCCCGGCATGACCGACCACTCGCTGGTGCCGATGGCGGCGCGTGCCGTCGGCCTGTCCTACGAGGACCTGTGCGTGCGAATTCTGGAGAGCGCGCATGTGGGATAACCCGCGCGCTCTCAACGTCGCGGCCGGCGCGCTGGTGGGGGTGGCGAGCCTCGGACTAGCAGGAGCGGCGCTCGGCCTGGTGCTTCGCACGCCGCTGTTTCCGCTCGCCGAGGTGGTGCTCGCGCAGCCCGTCGAGCGCACTACGCGCGATGAGATCGCCGCGGCCATCGAGCAGCGCATCGGCGGCAACTTCTTCGCCGTGAACCCGTCCGAGGTGCGCGCCGGCCTCGAGCAGCTGCCCTGGGTGCGCCGCGCCTCGGTGCGGCGTGTGTGGCCCGGCCGCCTGGAGATCGCGCTCGAGGAGCATGTGGCTTTCGCGCGCTGGGGCGACGATGCCCTTATCAATACGTACGGCGAGCGGTTCACGGCCCGCAGCGACGCGCGCCTGCCCCTGCTGATCGGCCCCGACGGCGCCGAGGCCGAGATGGTGCGCCGCTACGGGAGCTTTTCCGCAGCGCTGGCGCCGCTCGGGGAGATCGAGCGGCTTGTCCTTACGCCGCGCCATGCCTGGCAGGTGCGCCTCGCGAGCGGGCTGCACGTCATGCTCGGGCGCGATGCCGGCGTGGCCGAGGCGCGGCTGCGGCGGTTCGCGCAGGCCTACCCCGCGACGCTTGGGCGGATCGCGCGGCGCCACGACTATGTCGACCTGCGCTATCCGAATGGATTCGCTTTGCGCGTGCCGGAGCTGAGGGGCTAGGGCGATGGCGCGCGACAGCAAGGATCTCCTCGTGGCGCTGGACATCGGCACCTCCAAGGTGGCCTGCCTGGTGGCCGAGCTCCGCGACGACGGTACGCTCGAAGTCCTCGGCATGGGCGGGAACGAGTCCAAGGGCCTCAAGAAGGGCGTTGTGGTCAATATCGAGGCGACGGTCGCGGCCATCCAGCGCGCGCTGGAGGAAGCCGAGCTCATGGCCGATTGCAAGATCGGCTCCGCGTTCGTCGGCATCGCCGGCAGCCACATCCGCAGCTTCAATTCCACCGGGATGGTGGCGGTAAAGGACCGCGAGGTCAGCCCGCTCGACGTGGAGCGTGCGATCGATACTGCGCGGGCCGTCAACATTCCGACCGACCAGCAGATCCTGCACGTGCTGCGGCAGGAGTTCATCATCGACGGTCAGGAGGACGTGCGCGAGCCGATCGGCATGTCCGGCATCCGGCTCGAGGTCAAAGTCCATATCGTGACCGGGGCGGTGTCGGCGGCGCAGAACATCATCAAGTGCGTGCGCCGCTGCGGGCTGGAGGTGAGCGATCTCATCCTGCAGCCGCTCGCCTCGTCGAGGGCGGTCCTGTCCGAGGACGAGAAGGACCTCGGAGTGTGCCTGCTCGATATCGGAGGCGGCACGACCGACATCGCGATCTTCACGCACGGCGCGATTCGTCACACGGCGGTGATTCCGATCGCCGGCGACCAGATCACCAACGACATCGCCATGGCGCTGCGCACCCCCACCGCGGAGGCCGAAGCGATCAAGACGCGGCACGGCGTCGCGCTGCGCCAGCTTGCCGATCCCAACGAGATGATCGAGGTGCCCGGCATCGGCGAGCGCGCTCCGCGCTCCATGTCGCGCCAGACCCTCGCCGAGGTCATCGAGCCCCGCGCCGAGGAGCTGTTCTCGCTGGTGCAGCAGGTGCTGCGCGAATCGGGCTACGAGGAGCTCCTTTCGAGCGGTGTGGTGCTCACCGGCGGCTCCTCGACCATGCAGGGGATGGTGGAGCTCGGCGAGGAGATCTTTCACATGCCCGTGCGCCTTGGGCTGCCGACGTACCGCGGCGGGCTCTCCGAGGTCGTGCGCTCGCCGCGCTACGCCACCGCCATGGGGCTGCTGCTCGAGGGCGCCTCGCAGGTCAAGCATGGACAGCTTTCCCGCCAGAGCGGCTCGCTCAAGGCCGTCGTCGGGCGCATGAGGGAGTGGTTTCAACGCAATTTCTAACCGGCAAGGAGGCAACAACAATGTTCGAGATCGTCGATAGCGAGGCAACGGGGCCGATCATCAAGGTGATCGGCGTGGGCGGCGCGGGCGGCAACGCGGTGAACCACATGATCGAGCAGGGCGTGCAGGGCGTGGAGTTCATCGCGGTGAACACCGACGCGCAAGTGCTGTCGCGCAACAAGGCCACCCAGCAGATCCAGCTGGGCACCAGCGGCCTGGGGGCCGGCGCGAAGCCCGAGGAGGCGCGTACGGTGGCGCTGGCCGAACGCGACCGCATCGAGGAAGTCGTGGCCGGCGCGCATATGGTGTTCATCACCGCCGGCATGGGAG
>DATLGR010000420.1:0-5519 GCA_035540415.1 Burkholderiales bacterium
GTCGAAGCCCTGCATGAGCTCGGGGTTCCCGGCGCCCTCGGCGCGCGAGACGAACCCGTCGCCGTCGAGGTCGAGGATGCGAAACGCTGCATCGCGCTCCGGGTCGCGCTTGCCCGGAGGCGGGGACGGCGCAGTGGCGCCACCCGCGGCCCGGCCCTCGAAAGGCTTGAGCACGGCGAAGGACTCGCGCACGTTCTGCGGATCGGCAAGCGCCGCGGCGGCGGCGAGCCCGGCGGCAAGGACGGCCAGCAGGCGAAGCATGGCGCCCCCTTGCACGAAGCGTGCCGTACATCTCGTTACAGTTTCACGAGGACGCCCGGCGCCGCCGCGCGTCTAATCAGGCTATGACGCGACTGGCCGGATTGCTCCTCGCCGCACTGCTCGCCTTTCAGGCGCAAGCCCAGCCCCGGACCTACCACCAGGGCGAGCTCGATGCGCTGCTCGCCCTGGTGGTAGGTCCGGGGCTGGGCTTGCGCCTGAAACGCGAGCAGTGCGGCGAGCAGCAATCCGGCCAGTCGCTTCATAGCCTGATTAGACGCGCGGCGGCGCCGGGCGTCCTCGCGAAACTGTAACGAGATGTACGGCACGCTTTGTGCAAGGGGGCCTCATGCTTCGCCTGCTGGCCGTCCTCGCCGCCGGGCTTGCCGCCGCCGCGGCGCTTGCCGATCCGCAAAACGTGCGCGAGTCCTTTGGCGTGCTCAAGCCCTTCGAGGGCCGGGCCGCGGCCGGCGCCACTGCGCCGCGGCCGCCCGGCAAGCGCGACGCCGAGCGCGATGCGGCGTTTCGCATCCTCGACCTCGACGGCGACGGGTTCGTTTCGCGTGCCGAGGGCGCCGGAAATCCCGAAGTCATGCAGGGCTTCGACCGCGCCGACCGCAACAGGGACGGGCGTCTCAGCTACCGCGAGTTCGACGCGCTCGCCAAGCGCGCCGCCGCGCTCGAGAAAGCCCGCGAAGCGCGGGAAAAGGCACGCGAGGCGAAGGCCGAGGCACAGGCCCGGGCCAAGGCGAAATCCAAGACGGGCGGCTGAAAACCCTCACGAGGCGATCGTATGAACCGCCGCCGGCCGCGCCAATCGGGCAGGGCCCGGCACCGCCTGCTCCTCGAGCGCCTCGTCGGCGCTCTCGCGCACGGCGATGAGCGCCTTCACCGGCAGGTGGTCGGAGGCTTCGCGCGCAAGCGCTGAGCGGTGCGCGCCGAAGGCGAGCAGCGAGTGGCGCGGCCGCACCCAGACGCGGTCCAGCGCGAAGACCGGCCAGCGCGCCGGGAAGGTCCGCTCGGCGGGCGAGCGCCCGAAGATGGCGTTCAGCCAGCGTAGCGGCCGGCCGAGCGGCAGCCATTCGTTGATGTCGCCGAGCACCACCAGGCGCTCCTGGGTCGGGGTCTGCTTCACCAGCTCGAGCAGCTTCTTCACCTGGAAGCGCCGCTCGGCGAACTTGAGACCGAGGTGCGTGACGATCACGCGCACGGGCTTGCCGGCGACGTCGAGCTCGACATCGAGCGCCGTGCGCGGCTCGTGGCGTGGCCAGGTGTAGTCGTGCGCACGCACGGAGAGGACTTTGCGCGTGGTGAGCAGCGCGTTGCCCACATGTCGCCCGTGCCAGACATACGGGGGCCCCGAAATGGGCTGCATGCCGTTCAGCCGCGCGAGCACGTCCAGGTGGTGCACTTCCTGCAGCCCCACGGTGTCGCAGCCCAGCTCGGCGACGACCGCCGCGACGCGCTCGGCGTCGCGGCGCCGGTCCGAGCCTACGCAGCCGTGCACGTTGTAGGACGCGATCCGCAGGCAATCGGCGCCGAGCTGCTGGGCGAGCGCCCGCCAGTTCGCCAGGCTGCCGGCCGGCTTCACGCCTTGGGCGCCTCGCGCTCATCGATGCGGCGGGCCATGCGTCCGAACCAGCGGCGCACGAGCACGATGCCGACGAGGAGCACCGCCGCGCAGGCGCCCACCAGCCACCAGTTCACCTCGCCCCCGGAAAGGGCGGTCTCGAGCTGGTCGCCGAACACGGTGGTGACGAGCGTGCCGGGCAGCATCCCGATCGCCGTGCCCACGGCGAGGTGCCAGAGCTTGAGCCGCACCGCGCCCGCGACGATGCCTTCGACGGCGAACGGCGCGATCGGCACCAGGCGCAGCAGCGTGAGCGCGAGCAGGCCGTGCTTCTTCAGCACCTCCACCATGCGGTCGAGCTGCGCGCCGGCCAGGCGCCGCACGGTATCGCGCCGCATGCGCTTGCCGACGTAATAGGTCACCACCGCGGAGAACACGATGCCGGTCAGCGCGTAGGCGAAGCCGCTCCAGGGCCCGAAGGCGACCACCGCCGAGAGCGTGATGAGCGGCCGCGGAAACATGATGAAGCAGGCCGGGGTGTAGGCGAGCATCACGACGATCGGCGCCCACCACTGCGCGCCGAACTGGCGCGCGAGGGCGATCGTGTTCTCCGCGGTCACCACCTCGGCCAGCGGCGTGAAGCGCCACAGCGCGGTGAGGGCCGCCGCCGCAAGGGCGAAGAGGGCGAGCTTGCCCCAGGCGGGGCTCGCGCCGGGCTCCCCGGCGGCGGTGGCGCGCTCGCCGCGCAGGAAGTCGAGCGCGATGGGCTCGTCGGGGTCCGCCACGGCGGCCAGGTTGACGATGGCCTCGGGCCATTCCTTGATGTCGTTCAGCTCGCGCAGCGAGCGCCCTTCGCTCTTCAGGGCCGTGACGGCGCCGTGCAGGGTGTCCGCGCTGCGCGCGAGCTCCTCGCGGAAGCGGGCCGGCTCGACGTCCAGGTGCTCGGCCATCAGGCGGTCGCGGAACTCCCGGATGTACGCGGCGACCTCTTCGCGGCCGCGCGACTCGATGAGGACGTCGCACTCCGTGTCCATGCCCATGGAGCGGTTGCAGAGGTTCGCCGAGCCGATGCGAAGCTGCCGGTCGTCGACGATCATGAGCTTGGAATGCACGTCGAGGCAGCAGCCCTCCTGCAGTCCCGGCACGTGCGGGTAATAGACGTGGAAGCGCCCGTAGCGGTCCGCCTCCTTCAGCCGCTTGATGAGCCGGGTGCGCAGCACGTGCATGGTGTGCTCTTCGAGCCATCCGTGCGACAGCAGGCGCAGCACGAGCACGATTTCCGGGCCGTCGGGCTCGGCGAGGCGCCGCTCCAGCGCCGCGGCCAGGCGCGGTGCCGTGAAGTACTGGTTCTCGATGTAGAGGTGGCGCTTCGCCGAGGCGATCATGTCGAGGTACAGCCGCTCGACTTCGCGCACCGCCGGGGTCTCGCCGCGCGGCGGCATGGTGCGCGCGATGCCCACTTCCACGTTGCGCAGCGAAGGCGCGAGGGCCGGCGGCCACGGGTCGTGCTCCGACTCAACCGGCCGCAGCCGCCGGCCGGTCGCGAGGCGCCAGCGCTCGCGGGCGAGGGTGGCGAGCGCACGCGCCGCTTCCCCATCGACGGCCACCATGAGGTCGTGGAACGGCGGGTAGGGCTTGCCATAGGCGGTGCGGCGCGGATCGTCGGGACGATGCTCGGGGGTGTCCCAGCGGCGCACCGTGAGGTCGATGCCGCCGGAGAAGGCGAGCGCATCGTCGATCACGACGATCTTCTGGTGCTGCGAGCCCGCCACCGGGTGCGTGTCGTCGTAGCGCAGCTGCACGCGCCGATGGGGCTTCCAGCCGAAGCCGTACAGCGGCGGGAACTCGCGGTCGGCGCCGAACACGATCGGGTAGTCCCAATTGAGGACGCGCACGTGCAGGCCGCGCCGGCGGCGGACCAGGTAGTTCAGGAACTCGCCGAGCAGCGCCGGCGGCCCGCCCTCGGCGACCGGATCGAAATGAAGCCGCGTCTGGCTGTTGAAGTCCCAGCCGAGGATGGTGATGGAGCGCCGTGCGAGCAGCGCCGCTTCGTAGAAGGCCTTGAAGTAGGCTTGCGCATCCACCAGCACCGCGAGCCGCCCGGTGCGCGCGATGGCGCAGCAGTTGTAGCCCGGACGCAGGATGCTGCCCGTGTCGGGCGGCGCATCGTGTGCGGGCGGCTGGCCGCGCTCCAGGCGCCGGCGCAGGTAGAGCACGCTCCCCATCCGTCGGCAGCGGGATCAGCGTGCCACGCCGAACCGGGGCGCGATGGCCGCGGGCGCCGGCGCGACGATGGGCGCGGGCGGCTGGGCGACGGCGGGCGGCGCGACCGCAGGCGGTCCCACCGGCACGCTCACCGTCGGCGGGGTGTTGCTCGTGCCCACCAGCGGAGAATGGCTGGTGCCGAAATACGGGCTCTCGCTCGTATGGCGCAAGGCGCCCTGAAGCACGCCGCGCAGCGGCAGGACCGTACCCGCGGGCCCGGCGAGCGGGCCGCCGGTGAGCGCCACGCGGAGCTGATCGGGCGTGGGATCGAGGATTCCCTGCTGCGCAAGCAGGGCGCGCGCGAGCTGCAGCGCCTGGTTGACCTCCGCGGGCGCCATCGCTACGCCGGTCAGCGCCCCTTGCGCCAGGGCGTTCTGCAGCGCGGTCAGGTCCGCGGGCGCCCCGAGGCCGGGCGGCAGCGCCGGAGGAAGCGCCGCGGGCGGCGGCGTCAGGGGAACCTCGGTGCGCACCTGGATCGGCACCGTGGTGCCGTTGATCAGGCCGGGCAGGGCGAGCGGCAGGCCCGAGGGCGTCACCAGGCTTCCGCCGGCGAGCGCGAGCGCGATCTGCTGGGCCGTCGGCGCCGCCACGCCGCCGGTGATGAGATTCTGCCGTGCCTGCTCGAGAGCCCTGGCGGCGTCCACCGGCGTCAGGGTGGAGGGCGGCATGAAGGTGACGATCTGCAGCGCGCCATCGGCGCCGGTGGTGGTCAGGGTGACGGGCGTTCCCTGCGTGAGCCCGGTCACGAGGCTCTCGAAGTTGGCGCTCGAGCCGGAGAACGTGACCAGGTGTGGGGCGATGAGCTGCACCTCGCGGCTGGCGTTGGCGGCAGGCGGGGACTGGGCGAAGGCCGCGGCGGCGGCAGCCAGGGCCGCGGTGGCGACGAGCGGCTTCAGCATCGAGGGCTCCTTTCGCCGGTGCCCTCGCAAAATCCGTTCCCGGCTAACCGACGGCGTAGTCCACTTCGCCGAAGAAGCGGTCGATTTTCAGGTGAGCCTCGAACGGCGCGCGCTCGCGCAGGAAGCGCTCGTGCAGCTCGCGGTTCGCCGAGTAGCGCTCGAACGCTTCCCGGGAGGCGATGCCGTAGATCATGGTGTACCCGCTCCAGCCGTCCCGAGGCTCCAGGCGCAAGCGCCGGCACCAGAGGAAGCCGGGCTGCGACACCACTTCGGCCACATGGCCCCCTTCCAGCCACGCCTGTATTCCCGCCTCGGCCTCGGGCGCCACCCAGAAGCGCACGACGAGAAAAAAGTCGGCGCCGGAGGGGCCGCTAGAGGCGGAGGAGCCGCTTCGCGTTGCCGCCATAGATTTTCTCCCGGTCGTGCGGCCCGAGAGGAATCTCCTGCATCCACTTCATGCCGGGCGCGCTGAGCACGAAGGGATAGTCCACCGAGAACAGAATCCTGTCGACGCCCATCTCCAGGAC
>DATLGR010000421.1:0-2147 GCA_035540415.1 Burkholderiales bacterium
GCGCCGGTGCCAGCCCCGGCGCCGGCGCCCAAGCCTGCACCCAAGCCCGAAGCGGCGAAGCCCAAGCCCGTCGCCGAGAAAGTGACGTACGCGGCGGACGTGCTGTTCGACTTCGACCGCGCGGTGCTGCGGCCCGAGGGCAAGTCCAAGCTGGATGACCTCTCGGCGAAGATCAAGGACATCAACCTCGAGGTGGTGATCGCCGTGGGCCACGCCGACCGCATCGGGCCCGCGCCGTACAACCAGCGCCTGTCGCTGCGCCGCGCCGAGGCCATCAAGGCCTACCTCGTTTCCAAGGGCGTGGAGCCGAACCGCGTGTACACGGAGGGCAAGGGCCAAACCCAGCCGGTCACGGGCGACAAGTGCAAGGGGCCGCGCGGTGCGGCGCTCATCAAGTGCCTGCAGCCGGACCGCCGCACCGAGATCGAGGTCATCGGCACGCGCCGCATGTAGCCGCGGCCGCGACCCTTCTCTCCAGGGGCCCCGCTGCGGCGGGGCTTTTGTTTTATAACTGCGGCCAATGAACGTCGATCCCGCAGAGCTCGAGAAATTCAGCGCCCTCGCCCACCGCTGGTGGGACCCGCACGGCGAGTTCCGGCCGCTGCACGAGATCAACCCCCTGCGCCTGGAGTGGATCGACCGGCACGCGCGCCTCGCCGGCAAGCGCGCGCTCGACGTGGGCTGCGGCGGCGGCATCCTCGCCGAGGCGATGGCGGCGCGCGGCGCGCGCGTGACCGGGATCGACCTTTCCGACAAGGCGCTGCGCGTGGCGCAGCTGCACCTGCTCGAGTCGGCCCTGCCGGTGCACTACGAGAAGGCGATGGCCGAGGACTACGCGGCGGTGCATGCCGGCGCCTTCGACGTCGTCACCTGCATGGAGCTCCTCGAGCACGTGCCGCAGCCCGAAAGCATGGTGGCCGCCTGCGCGCGCCTGGTGAAGCCCGGCGGCGCGGTGTTCTTCTCGACCATCAACCGCAACCCCAAGTCGTATCTGTTCGCGGTGATCGGCGCGGAGTACGTGCTCAAGCTCCTGCCGAAGGGCACGCACGACTACCAGCGGTTCATCAAGCCCTCGGAGCTCGTGCGCTGGAGCCGCGAAGCGGGCCTGCGGGCCGACGAGGTTCTCGGCATGACGTACAACCCCCTCACGCGCCGCTACCGGCTGGGCGCGGACTGCGACGTCAACTACCTCCTTCGCTGCACCCGCGATGCCTGAGCGGACTCGTCCCTTCGCGCCGGAACGGGCCGTGCTGTTCGACTTCGACGGCACCCTCGCCGATACGGCGCCGGACCTCGCCGCCGCGGTGAACCGCATGCGCGTCGAGCAGGGTGCGCAGCCGCTGGCGATCGAAGAGGTAAGGCCGTTTGCCTCCGCGGGCGCGCGCGGGCTCCTGCACGCGGCCTTCGGCGCGAAGCCCGGCGATGCGGAATATCCCGCGCTGCGCGAGACTTTCCTCGAGTACTACGCCGAGCGCCTCTGCCACGACACGCGCCTCTTCCCGGGGATCGCCGAGCTGCTGGAGGCGCTGCGCGCGCGCAACATGGCCTGGGGCATCGTGACCAACAAGGCGACGCGCTTCACCGAGCGCATCCTCGCCACGCTCAACCTCGAGCCCGATTGCCTCGCCTGCGGCGACACCACGGCGCACCTGAAGCCGCATCCGGCGCCGCTCCTGCATGCGGCCGCGCAGATCCGGATCGCGCCGCAGCGCTGCCTCTTCCTCGGCGACGACCTGCGCGACATCACGGCGGCGCACGCCGCCGGCATGCGCCCCATCGCCGTCGAATGGGGCTACCATCACCCGGACCACGGCGGCCCCGCCAGCTGGCGCGCCGAGGCCGTCATCGCCCATCCCCTGGAGGTGCTCCCGCTCCTATGAAAGCCATCGCCCACAGCTTCGCGGAAATCGAGCTCGCCAAGCCCACGCCCGCCGGCCGCGACCTGCTGGTCAAGGTCGAGGCGGTGTCGGTGAACCCGGTCGACTACAAGCAGCGCAAGCTCGCCGCCGGCGCCGCGCCGCGGGTCCTGGGCTGGGATGCGGCGGGCATCGTGGAGGCGGCGGGCCCGGACGCGAATCTCTTCAAGCCCGGCGACGCGGTGTACTACGCGGGCGACGTCACGCGGCCGGGGTGCAACAGCGAATACC
>DATLGR010000422.1:0-14770 GCA_035540415.1 Burkholderiales bacterium
CTGCGCCAGCGTCACGAGGTGCAGGTGGCGGTTGGGCTCCCACAGGTACTTGATGTCGCCCACGAGATCCGGGTCGCGGTAGTCCAGCGTCTTGCCGAAGGCGAGCGGCGCCTCGATGCCGGTCTTCGGGTCGCGGTTCCACGCGGGCGGCGCGCCCACCTCCACGCCGCGCAGGGCGAACACATCCAGCCGCCCCGCGGCGATGCGCCCGGCGGCGGCGAGGTAGGGCGCCGGATCGACCGCGGGCACGAACAGCCAGGGCCGCGGCTGCACCGCGAGGTCCGGCGCCGGCACGTGCGCGGCCGGGAGCGAGCGCTCGGCGCGCGCGCGCACCGAGCGCGCGAGGCGGTGGCCCACCTCGAGCGGGCTCATGCGGCGCAGGCGGTTCCACTGCCAGCGAAACCGGCTCAGGCCGGACGGTACGTCCGGTGCCAGATCTCCAGGTTCAAGAGCGTCCAGAGGGCTTTCTCGTGGTTTTGGCGGCCGTCCAGGTGCTCGTCCAGGAGGCGGTCGAGGACGGCGCCGTCGTAGTAGTGGCGGGTGAGCGATTGCGCGCTGCGCAGGTGCTCGAGCAGGTACTCGCGCATCTCGCCGCGGAACCACTCGTTCACCGGCACGCGGAAGCCCACCTTGGGGCGCTCGAGGATGGCGCGCGGCAGCAGGCGCTTCGCCGCTTCGCGCAGGATCCACTTGGTGGTGAAGCCGCGCACCCGCTGCTCGTCCGGCAGCCGCGAGACGTGCTCGGCGAAGCGATGGTCGAGGTACGGCACGCGCAGCTCGATCGAGGAGGCCATGGTCATGCGGTCGCCGCGCTCGAGCAGGTTGTCCGGCAGCCAGCTCACCTGGTCGAAATAAAGCGCGCGGCGCAGCGGGCTCGCGCGCGGGTCCGCATCCTGCGCCGGGGCCGGCGCCGGGGCCGGCAGCGGCGAGAGGCTCGCCCCCAGCACGCGCGCCAGGCGCTCGCGCTCGGCGCGGTCGAAGGCGCCGAACCAGCGTGCGCAGCGCTCCTGCCAGTCGTCGATGTCGAGCGTCGCCACGGCGGTCTTCGCGCGCCGGAAGCCGTAGGGCAGCGCGCGCGTGAGCGGCGCGATGAGCCCGCTGCGCAGCAGGCGCGGCACGCCGCGCCACGCCCAGCGCAGCCGCTCGGCCAGGTGCTTCGGATAGCCGCCGAGCAGCTCGTCGCTGCCCTCGCCCGAGAGCACCATCTTCACGCTGCGCGCCGCCTCTTGCGCAAGGAGGTAGATGGGGATGTCCGAGGGCTCGGACACCGGCGCGTCGCGGTAGGCGACCAGGCGCGGCAGCTCGCTCATGAGGCTGCGCTGCGACACGATGATCTCGTGGTGCGCGGTGCCGAACTGCCGCGCCACCTGCGCGGCGTAGGGAAGCTCGCTGTAGCGCGCGTCCTCGAAGCCCACGGAAAACGTGCGCAGCCCGCTGCAGTGCCGGCTCATGAGCGCGACCACGGTGCTCGAGTCGAGCCCGCCCGAGAGGAACGCGCCGAAGGGCACGTCGGCGACGAGCTGCACGCGCACCGCCTCGTCGAGCCGCTCGAGGAACGCCTCCACCGGCTCGCCCGGCGCCTCGGCCGGTGCGCGCGGCAGGCGGTCCGGCGGCGTCCAGTAGCGCGTCTCGCGCAGCCGCCCGAGCTGCCACACCGCGAGGCTGCCCGCGCCGAGCTTGCGGATGCCGGCGAACAGGGTCCGCGGGGCGGGCACATAGCGGTAGGCGAGGTAGTCCCACACCGCGCCGGCGTCGACCGCGGGCGCGATTCCCGGAATGCGCAGCAGCGCCTTGATCTCGGAGGCGAAGTACAGCCCGCCGGCGTGCTCGCACAGGTAGAGCGGCTTCTCGCCGAAGCGGTCGCGCGCGAGGACCAGCTCCTCGCGGCGGCCGTCCCACACGGCGAAGGCGAACTGGCCGCGCAGGTGCTGCACCGCGTCGCGGCCCCAGTGCTGGTAGGCGCGCAGCAGCACCTCGGTGTCGGAGTCGCGCTCGAAGCGGTAGCCGCGCGCGGCGAGCTCGGCGCGCAGCTCGCGGAAGTTGTAGATCTCGCCGTTGAAGCTGAGCGCGATGCCCGCCGCCTCGTCGCACATCGGCTGGCGCGCGCCGAGCAGGTCGATGATCGCGAGGCGCCGGTGGCCGAGCACCACCCGGTGGCCGGTGCCCGCGTTGTAGAAGGCGCGCACGCCTTCGTCGTCCGGCCCGCGGTGGGCGATCGCCTCCAGCACCGCCGCCATGGCCTCGTCGGCCGGCGCGCTGCGCGCCGGCGCAATCCATCCCGCTATTCCGCACATGGGTGCTCCTCCCCGGGCATCGCGCGTTCAGCTCATCCCGCGCCGCCAAACCGGCTGCGGCGGGCAAACACGTCCACGACGGTGAGCGCGCCCGCCCGGTTCACCGTGTGCAGCCCGAGCAGCCCGCCCGCGGGCAGCAGGCGCTCGGCCTGGCGCTCGACGTACTCGCCGGGCGTGAGGCGCAGCACGCGCTGCACCGCGATGCCGGCGCCGTAGCGCGGCACGCAGATCTGCGCCGGCCGGTGCAGCGCGCCGCCGCGGCGGAAAAGCTGCCCTGCCGGCCGCGCCCCGCGCGGGTCGGATTTCACCGGGTTGGCCGGGTGCGCCCGCCAGGGCCCGAGAAAGCTGTCCGCGTAGTACAGGTGCAGCTCGTCGTCGTAGAGCGTCGAGCGGCTCACCGCGGCGTTGGCGAAGAGCCACCAGCGCTCGGGCGCGCGGTGCAGCGTCGCGTCCACGAGGCGCACGCCGTCCATCAGCACCCGCTCGAGCCTCCACGACAGCGGGAAATCGACGCAGCGATAGGCCTCCACCGTGCCGTTGGTCGCGGTCTCGGGGATGAGGTAGAGCTCGCCCGCCTCCTCCACGAGAAAGGGATACGACAGGTGATAGGGCCGCTCGAGCACGCGCACGGGCGCGCTCGCCGTGCCGTCGCGGCGCACCTCCATCATGGCGATGTGCCCCTTGCCCTCGGCGTAGGGCAGCTCCTCGAAGAACACGAAATAGCGGCCGTGCTTCTCCACCACGAAGGGGTCGGCCCAGTCGCGGTCCGCCGGCGGCACGGTGCGCGCATAGCCCTCGAGCGCGGGCGAGGGCAGCCCCGTCTCGCCGAAGCGCCAGGCGAGCGACCACTGCTCCACGCCGAGCGCCTTCTGCAGCCCGCGCCGCGCAAGGCGCGCGCCGATGCCGGCGGCGGCGCGCAGCACCTCGGCGTTGGTCGGCGCCTCGAGCGTCCCCTCGCGGACCGGGCGGCACTGCTCGAGCCAGGCGGCGCCGCCGCGATGCAGCTCGCGCAGCGCGCGCCAGGGCAGCTCGGCGCTCTTGCCGAAGAGGTGCACGCGGTTGCGCGCGAGCGACAGCGGATAGGTGCGCGACCAGGACTGGTAGGCGAGCCGCGGCGGGCCCCCGCCGGCAAGGCGCACCGTGATGCCCGCGCCCATGAGCGGCGCGCCCTGCGTGAGCTCGCGCCAGCCGGCGAGGGACTCGGCGTGCGCGCGCTCGTTGCCGAAGCAGAAGCGCCACACGCCGTAGCGCGCGGCCTCCAGCAGCGGCGCCTCGTCGACCGCGCCGACCGCGAACGCCACGTCGAGCTCGGCCGCCGCGTCGCCGGCGCAGGCGCCGAGCGCCGCGGCGAGGTCCACCGGCTCGGAGCCGTCGGCGCCGAAGGCCCAGCCGTCGAGCCGGCGATAGAGGTCCCACAGCAGCGGCGCGCGCGCGCTCGCCGCGCCCGTAACGAGCACGACGATCTCGGCGAAGTCGGAGCGCGCGAGGCGGTCGAAGGCCTCGGCGACCCAGCGCGGCTGCCAGCGCGCGTCGGCGAACACGCCCACGCGCAGCTTGCGCTCGACGGGCTGCGGCGCTACAGCCGCCAAACGCTCACCCCTTCGCGGCGAAAGTCGGCCGGATCGAACGCGGCCTTCACGTCGATGAAGCAGCCGTTCCTGACGATCTTCTGCAGGATCGCCGCGGGCGTCAGCCGCAGGAAGCCCTGGTGCGGCACCGCGAGAATGGTGGCGTCGGCGGCCGGCAGGCTCGCCCAGTCGGCCAGGCGCAGGCCGTACTCGTGCAGCGCGTCCTCCGGGGAGGCGAGCGGGTCGTGCACGAAGGTCTCGACGCCGAACTCGCCCAGCTCGCGCACGATGTCCACGACCTTGGAGTTGCGGATGTCGGGCACGTTCTCCTTGAAGGCGAGGCCGAGCACGTTCACCCGCGCGCCCTTGATGTTGCGCCCCGCGTGGATCATCTGCTGCACGGTCTTGCGCGCGATGTGGCTGCCCATGCCGTCGTTGATGCGCCGCCCCGCGAGGATCACCTCCGGGTGGTAGCCCACCAGCTCGGCCTTGTGCGTGAGGTAGTACGGGTCCACGCCGATGCAGTGGCCGCCCACCAGCCCGGGCCGGAACGGCAGGAAGTTCCACTTGGTGCCCGCGGCCTTCAGCACCTCGGTGGTGTCCAGGCCGAGCTTGTCGAAGATGATGGACAGCTCGTTGACGAATGCGATGTTGAGGTCGCGCTGCGTGTTCTCGATCACCTTCGCGGCCTCGGCGACGCGGATGGACGAGGCGCGGTACACGCCCGCCTTCACCACCGAGGCATAGAGCGCGGCCACGCGCTCCAGGGTCTCGGCGTCGTCGCCCGCCACCACCTTCACGATGCGCGCGAAGGCGTGCTCGCGGTCGCCGGGGTTGATGCGCTCCGGCGAGTAGCCGACGTGGAAATCCTGGCGCCAGCGCATGCCGGAGAATCGCTCGAGGATCGGCACGCACACCTCCTCGGTGGCGCCCGGGTAGACGGTGGACTCGTAGATCACGGTGGCGCCGCGCTTCAGGTGGCGCCCGACGGCCTCGCTTGCCGAGACGAGCGGGCCGAAGTCGGGCTGGCGCGCCGCGTTGATCGGCGTGGGCACCGCCACGATGACGAAGTCGGCGGCGCGCAGCTCCGCCGCCTGCGTAGTGGGCTTGAAGTGCTTCGCCTCGATGAGCTCGGCGGTGCTCACCTCGCCGGTGGGATCGACCAGCTGGCGCAGGCTCTCGACGCGCTTGCGCGACAGGTCGTAGCCGATGGTGGGGTGGCTGCGCCCGAAGGCCACCGCCACCGGCAGCCCGACGTAGCCCAGCCCCACCAGCGCGACCGTGGGAAGCGCGGCGGGCGCCGCCGCGGGAACCGCCGCCTCGCGGCGCGGCTCGAGGCGCTCGAGGGTCTCAGGCATGGGCGAGCTTCCCCGGGGCCGGCGCCGGCGCGAGGTGCGCGGCATACCAGGCGAGCGTCTGCTCGAGGCCGTCGTGCAGCCGGAAGACCGGCTGGTAGCCGAGCAGGCGCGCCGCCTTGTCGATGCTCGCGAGCGAGCGCGGCAGGTCGCCGCGGCGCGGCGCGCGGTGCACCGCGCGCACCGTGCGCAGGTGCGGCAGGCGCCGCGCGAGCAGCGTGCGCATGAGCTCGAAGAGCTCGCTCAGCGTGGTCTGCTCGCCGTGCGCCACGTTGAACGCCTGGTTGAGCGCCTCGGAATCGGCGGTGGTGGCGGCGAGGAAATTCGCCTGCACCACGTTCTCGACGTGGCAGAAATCGCGCGAGATGCCGCCGTCGCCGTTGATGTACGCCGTCTGCCCGCGCAGCAGCGCCCCGGCCCAGGCGGGGATCACCGACGCGTAGGCGTGGTCGGGGTCCTGGCGCGGGCCGAACACGTTGAAGTAGCGCAGCCCCACCGACTCGAAGCCGTAGCAGGCGGCGAACACCGACGCGTACTGCTCGTTCACCTGCTTGGACAGGCCGTAGGGCGACAAGGCCCGGCCGATGCGGTGCTCGACCTTCGGCATGGTCTCGTCGTCGCCGTAGACCGCGCTCGAGCTGGCGTAGACGAAGCGCCCGACGCCGGCGTCGCGCGCCGCGATGAGCATGTTGAGGAAGCCGTTGACGTTGCTCTCGTGCGTCGGCGCGGGGCGCTCGATCGAGCGCGGCACGCTGCCGAGCGCGGCCTGGTGCAGCACCAGCTCGACCGAGCGGCAGGCGTCGCGGCAGGTGTCGAGGGAGCGGATGTCGCCCTCGATGAGCCGGAAGCGGCCCCAGTGCTCGGGCACCGCCTCGCGCACGTAGTCGAGATTGGCGCGGTGGCCGCTCGAGAAGTTGTCCAGGCCGACCACCGTCTGGCCGAGCGACAGCAGCCGCTCGGTCAGGTGCGAGCCGATGAAACCCGCGCAGCCGGTCACCAGCCAGGTGCGCGGCTGCGCCCTAATGTGCTCCAGCAGGCTTTCGTACGTTCTCATGCTTGCTCCTCGTTGTTGCCAGCTCCGACAGCGTCTTTTCGTACCGCTCGACCATGGCGCGCTCGGAGAAGCGCTCGGCCACCGTCGCGCGGGCCTGCTCGCCCATCCGGCGGCAGCGGCTGCGGTCGGTGAGCGCCGCGAGGCGCTCCACCAGGGCCGCCGTGTCGCCCGCCGGGAAGAGGTAGCCCTCCCGGCCCGGCGCGATCATCTCGGCCGCGCCGCCCACCTCCGAGTGCACCACCGGGCGCGCCAGCGCCATCGCCTCCAGCGCCGCAAGCGAGAAAGTCTCTATGGCGGTGCTGCACAGAGCCACCGCGTCACATGCGCCGACCAGCGGACGCACGTCCTGCTGCACGCCCGTGATGGTCACCTGCTCCTCGACGCCCAGGCGCCGGGCGCGCGCCTCGACCGCGCCGCGCGTCTCGCCGTCGCCGATCATGAGCGCGCGCGCCGGCACGCCGCGGCGGCGCAGCTCCGCGACGGCGTGCACCAGCTGCACGTGGTTCTTCTCCGGACGCAGCACCGCCGACATGCCCACCACGAAGTCCGCCTCGGCGAAACCGAGCACGCGCCGCAGCCGCGACTTCTCCTGCGGCGTGCCCGGGCGCCAGTGCTCGAGGTCCACGCCGTTGTGGATCACCTCGTCGCGCCGGCCGCCGAGCCGGCGCCGCGCCCAGTAGGCGCGCTGCGCCTCGCACACGAAGATGGCGCGCTCGGCGCCCCAGAAGAGCGGCCGGTACCACAGCATCTGCAGCCGCTCCTTCCAGCTGCGCAGCGCCGTGGTGTGGAAGGTGACCGCGAGCGGCAGCCCGAGGCCGCGGCGCGCGAGCTGCGCGTACATGAGCGCGTACTGGTTCACCGCCACCAGCACGTCGGGCCGCACCCGCCGCAGCAGGCGGCGCAGGTTGCCGACCGCGGCCGCGTCGAGGTAGCGCGTGGCCTGCAGCCATTGCACCGAGGCCGCGCCGCGCAGGCGGCCGAGCTGCGCCGTGTCGTTGCGCACGTAGGCGAAGTGCGCCTCGTGGCCGCGCTCGGCCAGGCGGTTGCACAGGATGATGGTCTGGCGCTCGGCGCCGCCGTGCACCAGCGACCCGGTCAGGAACAGGATCTTCACTCTTGCCTCCTTGCGACGTAGGCGAGCCAGGGCAGGTAGGCGAGCCCGACCACGGCCGCGCCGGCGGCGACGCGCGCGAAAGGACCCGCCTCCGGCAGCCACAGCGCGGTGGCGGCCCAGCCCAGCGCGCCCGCGGCCGCCGCGGCGGCCGCGGTGAGCCCGAGCCGGCGCCAGCCCTGCACCTGCGAGAACGGCACCCCGGTGAGGACGCACACGCGCCGCAGCATGATCAAGCGGTCGAGGTAGACCGCCGCGACGCTGCCGAGGGCGGCGCCGGGGAGCCCGAAGCTGCGGGCGCCGAGCAGGCTCAAGGCCACCGCCACCACGAGCAGCGCCGCGTTCATGCGCATGGCGAAGGCGCCCTGCTTGAGCAGCAGCACGATGCTGCCGACCTCGATCACCAGGCAGACGGTGCCCGCGATGTACACGCGCATCACCGCCGCCGCCTCGAGATACTGCTCGGTGTAGACGATGGCGATGATCTCCTCGGCGAACACGAAGCAGAACGCGAGCAGCGGATAGAGCAGCGAGCCGACCATGAGATTGGCGCGGGCGTTGAGCGCGAGCATGCCGCGCAGGTCGCCGGCGGCATGCGCCCGGCTCATGCTGGGCATGAAGGCGTCGTTCACCGACTGGCGGAACACGTTGATGAGAGGCGCGAGCAGCGCCGCGATGGTGAGCGCGGCGAAGCTCTGCAGCGCGAAGTGCGCCGCGGCGATCCACTGGTCGGCCTGCAGGCGCAGCGTGTAGAGCGCGCTCGAGACGCCGAAGGGCGCGGCGTGGCGGAAGTGCCCCCAGAGCAGCGCCGGCCGCAGCCAGGCGCCGCCCAGGCCGTGGCTGCGCTGCACATAGACGAGGTGCGCGGCGAGCTTCACCAGCACCGCCGCCACCAGCAGCCACAGCAGCAGCTCCAGGTCCTCGGCGAAGAACGCCCCCGTGGCGAGCAGCACCACGCGCAGCGCGGAGAACCCCACCAGGAACGTGGCCGCGAGGCGGATGCGCTCCTCGATCACCGGGAGCACCTCGGTCATGTACGCGGTGATCCACAGGGCGAGGAACGCCGGCACGAGCGCCCCGTACTTGCCGAGCGGGGCGAGCGCCTGCGGCGCCCAGGGGTTGAGCGGGCTCACGATCCAGGCCGCGGCGAGACCCGCCGTCACGAGGTAGAGCAGGGTGTGGTGCACGTAGAGCCGCCGCGTCGGCGCGTCCTGCCGCGGCAGGAAGTAGAACAGGGTCTGCGGCATGTTGAGGGTGGCGAGGCCCACCAGCGTGCCCACCGCCAGCCACAGCAGCCGGTACTCGCCGAAGGTGGCGGCATCGAGCGCGCGCACCAGCACGATCGGCAGCAGGAACTGCATGGCGTAGTCGAAGGCGTTGGCGGCGCCGAGCGAGAGCGCGCGGCGCTTCAGGCGCGCGAGCGCCGGCCCGCTGGCCGCTCCGCCCAGGGCGCTCATGCCGGGCAGGCCTCCTCGAACAGGCGCGCGTAGTGCGCGAGCACCGCGTCGGCGGAGTGCATTTGCTCGAAGTAGGCGCGGCACGCGCGCGAGGCCTGCGCGAACGCCGCGGCGTCGGTGTACAGGCGCTCGATCAGCGCGGCGCCGGCGGCGGGCTCGGCGAACACCTGCTGCACCGGCGCGCCCACGTCCACGGTCGCCACCGTGGGCACGCCGCGCGCCCAGGCCTGCAGGAAGGTGTTGGGCATTCCCTCATAGAAGGAGGTGTTGACCAGCACGCGCGCGCGGTCGAACCAGGCCTCGGTCGCCGCGAGGGGCAGGAAGCCGGTGCACTCGACGTTGGGCAGCGCGGCCGCCTCGCGCCGGATGCGCTCGGCGTAGGCGGCGTCGTCGCCCGCGCCGCCCACCAGCGCGAAGCGCCGCGCGGGCAGCCGCCGCGCGAGCTCGAGGAAGAGCTCGGCGCGCTTGCCCGGGATCACGCGGCCCACCCACAGCACGAGATCCCCGCCGCCCAGGCGCGCCTGCGGCGGCGGCTCGTAGCCGCTCGGGATCAGCGTGGCGTTGCGGCCGAAGTGGCGCCGGCAGGCCGCGAGCTGCGCCGCGTTCTGCACCACCACCTGGTCCACGCTGCGCAAGCCGTGCTCGTAGAGCAGCCGGTCGCGCGCGTACCGGATCTGGCGGTGGCCGGGGACGAAATCCGCGTCGGACGCCGCCGCGTACACCGAGCGCCGCCCGCGGCGGCGGCAGAACCGCGCCACCACCCCGACCAGCATGGAGGCGGCGCGCACGTAGTAGATGTCCGCGTCGGCGCGCGTGAGCGCCTGCCAGGTCGCCGTGAGCCGCGGGTGCAGGAACCGCAGCACCGGCAGGCCCGCGTCGGGCCGGAAGGTCTTGTGCACGGTGATGCCGTGCGCGAACGCCGGCTGCGGCTGGCCGAAGTCGCAGCTCACCACGGAGACCGGGTAGCCGGCGCGGGCGAAGAGCCGCGCGAGCAGGCGCTGCTGCACCTCGGCGCCGCCGATCACCGGGATCGCCGGATCATCCGAGAGCACGGGCCACAGCGCCGGCGCGACGAAGCACACGTGGGGCAGGCCGGACCGCGGCCGCGGCAGCGGCCGCCCGGGGCGTTGCGCCGGCGCGCCGCCCGCCTGCACCCGCTCCGGGAGACGCATCTAGCCCGCCGGTCGCCGCGCCTGCATGCCGTACATCATCCCGATCGCGATCCACAGGAACGCCCACTCGCGCGCGGGCATCAGGCTCGAGCCGGCCCACCCGGTGAGCAGGAACGCGAGCAGCCCGGCGGAAGCGCCCTGGAAGAAGCCGCGCAGCTCGCGGTGCACCTGCGGATGGGCCGCGAGGCGGCGAAAGCCGCGCCACACGAAGGCGTAAAAGGCGAGCATGAGCGTCAGGCCGAGGAAGCCGGTGTCGAGCAGCGCCTGCAGGTAGGCGTTGTGCGGGTGGGTGGTGGGCTCGATGGCGTCGGTATGCAGCGCCGTCGACCACATGATCGAGCCGATGCCGTTGCCCCAGGGCGGCGCGCGCAGCGCCTCGGGCAGCAGCGCGACCCACAGGCCCCAGCGCCCGGCGCTCACCGCGTCGATGTCGCCGGTGTCGAAGCCCAGCATCGCGCGCTGCACCACGGACTGCGGAATCGCCGTGAGCGCGAGCACCACGACGACCAGGCCGAACGAGAGCTTGCGTGCGTTGAACGTCCACAGCAGGAACAGCGCCCCGACCAGCAGCACGCCGAGGTAGGCGGCGCGCGAGAAGCTCAGCACCAGCGCCGTCAGCACGACCGCGAGGGTGAAGAGCAGCGCCGTCTTCATCCCGGGGCGGGTGGTCTCCCACCAGGTGAACAGCAGCAGCGCGAAGGCCATGAGGAACAGGCGCCCGAGGTCGTTCGCGTGCAGGCCGATGGGCAGGTAGAACCCGCGGGCCTCCGCCGAGGCGAGCTCGGCCAGGCCCGCGCCGGAGACGAGCACGTAGACGATGGCGAGCAGGCACACGATCCACACCGACGCGATGATCGGCACGAGAAAGCGCTCCGGGTGGCGCGAGCGCGCCACCGCGCCGGCGAGCAGCATCGCCATCGCCACGAAGAGCAGCGGCTTCACCACCCAGACGAGGAAGTAGCCGAAGGGCGTGAGCGTTCCGCCCCCGATTTCGAACATCGAGGTGGCGATGTCCTCGACGTTGTGCATGCCGATGAAGCCGGCGAGCAGGATCGGCGGCAGGTAGACCAGCACGAGCGGCAGGGGCAGGATGGTGCCGGGGCGGGCGAGCCCGCCGTGCAGCACGAACGCGAGGAGCGTCCCCGCGACGAGCAGGTTGGCCGGGTTGAGGCCGCGATAGCCCATCAGCTCGTGCGGGAACACGCTGCTCGCCGAGAACGGCATCAGGACCACGAGCAGCACCGCCCCCACGCGGAAGTCGTACAGCACCGCCAGGCAGGCGACCAGCGCGAGCGCCACGTAGAGCGCCTGCAGCTCGCCCACCGCGAGCATCGCCCCGCACAGGGCGGCGAGCCCGAGGAAAACGATGAGCGCGAGCCCGGCGCCGGCGCCCGCCGGCTCGCGCAGGACCGGCGTGGCGGCGTCAGAACGCATTCATCAGGGTGCCGACGATGCGCGCGCTCGCGTCGGAGATCTCGCGCACGGCGCGCTCGGTGTCGTCCAGGCGCGTGTGGTCCTTGCGCGAGAGCAGCAGCGCGTCGCCCGCGCGGAAGCTGATGCTCTGCGCATCGGCGTACTCGTTCACCGCCGGGGTGTCGATCAGGATCACGTCGTACTCCGCCTGCGCCCGCCCGAGGAGCGCCGCGAAGCTGCCGCGCGACAGCAGCTCCAGCGGGTTGGGCGGCACCGGCCCGGCCGGCATCACCGAGAGCCCGGTGATGCCCGTCACCGGCACCGCGGCGGACAGGTCCGCGCGCCCCGACAGGGCCGAGGACAGCCCGAAGCGGTCGGGGATGTTGAAGATGGCCTGCTGGCGCGGTGCGCGGAAGTCCGCGTCGAGCAGCAGCGTGCGCTGGCCGAGCTGCGAGAAGGTCACCGCGAGGTTGGCCGCGACGAAGCTGCGGCCCTCGCCCCCGTTCGGGCTGGTGACCGCGAGCACGCGGCGCCCGGCCTCCGGGTTGTACCAGCGGATGAGCAGCTGCGTGCGCACCGCGCGCAGCTCCTCGACCACGGGGTGGAACGGGTCCCAGGCGGCGATCAGCTCCTTGGCCACGCCGTCGGGACCCGACACGAGGTAGGGGAACTCGTACTGCTTCGCGAGCGCCTGGCGCAGGTCCGAATCGGTGATGAGGTTGAGCTCGATCGCCGCCTCGCCGAAGCGCCAGCCGAGCTCGCGCTGGCGCGCGAGCACCTGCTCGGCGTCGGACGGCGTGAGCTTGCCCTCCTCCATGAGGATGGCGCCGAGGGGGCGCCCCTCCCGCGCGAGCGGGCGCGACGGGCCTTCGATGGGCAGAACGGACTCGGTCGTTTTGACTAGCATGGTCCTCTCGCTTACCAGGGATGGGGAAGGGCGCGGCTCGCGCGCGAAGGCGCGGGCAGCAGGCGTCCGCCCGTGGGCTGCCAGCGCGAGAGCCGGCCGAGGGTCGGCACGGCGAGGCGCAGCTCCAGGTCGCTGCGCGAGCGCACCCGGCGGTCCAGCGTCTCCAGCAGGAACACCACCGCGGCGGCGAGCATCGCGCCCAGCACCACCGCGAGCGCGGCGATGAGGTTGGGGCGCGGGAACGCCGGCTGCACCGGCTCCACCGCCGGGGTGAGCACCGCCACGTCGGTCTGGCGCGCGCGGCTGTCCACCTGGTTCGAGACCATGCGGGCGAGCGCCGCCTCGTAGGTGCGCTGGTGGCTTTCCACGTCGCGCGTGAGCGTCGCGAGCTCGATGCGGTAGTCCTTCTGCGCCTGCACGCGCTTCTGCTGCTCCGCCAGGGCGTTCTTCAGCTCGTCCTCGCGCCGCTGGGCGGCGCGCGCGGCGTTGCCGAGCGCGGCCACGACCTTGCGCATCTCGCCGTTGAGCTTGCCGCGCAGGGCCTCCACCTCGCCGCGCAGGCGGTGGTACACGGGATGGTTGGGCCCGAGGTCCGCGCTCGCCACCTGGAAGGCCGACTCGGCGCGCGCGAGGTCGGCGCGCACCGCCAGGATCGCGGCGCTGCCCATGACGTCGGCCAGCGCCTCGGGCGTGCCGCCCGCGAGCACCTCCTGCGCCTGCTGGAAGCGCGCCTGCGCCTCGTAGGTGACGTTGCGCGCCGCCATGAGCTGGGTGTTGAGCTCGGCGAAGCGCGCCCCTTCGAGGTCCGTGCGCTCGTCGAGCGAGGTGATGCCCTTCTCGCGCTGGTAGGCGGTGAGGCGCGCCTGGGCGCGGGTCACCTCGGCGCGCAGGCCTTTCAGCTGCTCGGCGAACCAGAGCGCCGCCTCGCGCGTGGGCTCGGTGCGCAGGGCGAGCGTGGTCTCGATGTAGGCCTTGGCGAAGCCGTTGGCCACCTCCGCGGCGCGCCGCGGGTTGCTGGAGGTGTAGGTGATCGTGATGACGTTGCTCGCGGCGACGTCGACCTTGAGGCGCTCCAGCAGGCTCGCCGCCAGCCAGTCGTCGATCTTGCCCAGGCCGCCGGTGGCGGTTTCGAACTCCTCCCGGACCCCCGGCGCATGCGCGAGCTTGAGGTCGCGCACCACCTGCGTGGCGACGCGCCCGCTGCGGATGAGATCCACCTGGGTGGCGATGTAGGAGGCGCGCTCGCGGGCGGTGAGGCCGCGCGGGCCGGCGGCGAGCGACTGCTCGTCGCGCAGGTCCACCAGCACGGTGGTGCTGCCCACGTACCGCTTGGGCAGGACGAGCGACATCGCCACCGCGGCGGCCACCACCGCGATCATCACCGCGATGAAGGCCTTCTTGCGGGCCCGCAACGCGAGCAGGAACTGGCTCAGGTTCATGGCTTCCTTCCCTTTAGAAAATCGACTCGCGCACGTAGATCACGTCGTCGGGCTTCACCGCGTGCTGCAGGCCGACGGCGCTCTCCTGGTACTTGCCCTCGCCCACCGGCCGGCGCAGCACCAGGCGCCGCTCGCTGCCGCGCGGCGTGATGCCGCCGCCGGCCGCGATCGCCTGCATCACCGTCATGCCCGGCTCGATGCGGTAGGCGCCGGCGCGCGCGACCTCGCCGTAGATGTAGAACACCGGCGCGCGGTCCACGAGCACGGTGTCGCCGTTCTTCAGGTCGAACGCGGTGGTGAAGAGGTCCACGCGCTGCGGCGTGCCGTCGCGGATCACGGTGACGATCTTGGAGCCCTCGGGCGAGATGCCGCCCGCGGCGGCGATGACGTCGGCGAGCTGCGAGCTGGTGTCGTCCAGCGCGAAGCGCCCGGGCCGCGCCACCAGGCCGAGCACGTTCACCTGGCGGCTGCGCAGCGTGGTGACGGCGACCGTGACCTGGGGATTGTTCAGGTACTTCCCGTTCTTCAGCTCCGCGGCGATGCGCGCCGCGGCCTCGTTCGCCGACATCCCGGCCACGCGCACCTCGCCGATGAGGGGCATGGTGATGGTGCCGCGCTCGGACACCCGCGCCTCGGTGGCGAGGTCCGGCTGCTGGAACACCGACACCCGCAGCGCGTCGCCGACGCCGACCTTGTCGAGCGCCTGGGCATGCACCGCCAGCGCCGCCGCCCACAGGAACAATCCCACCACGATCCGATTCATGAACACCTCGCTCATTTGCTGGAACGGAAATCTCCGACGTACTCGATCCTCGCCGCCGCCCGCAGGCGCCGCAGCTCGGCCGCGGCGAGCTCCATGCGCTTGCGTCCGGCGAGGAACCGCTCGATCACCGGCGCCGCCTGCGGCCGGGGGAGATCGCGGTGTTCGCCGCGCCCTCGGGCGCTTCCGTCATGCGGGTGGTGCACGCCGAGGAGGCGGCGCTCACGGAGCCGCAGGCGG